>JAQWHT010000043.1 GCA_029249225.1 Flavobacteriaceae bacterium | reverse complement strand
CCTTTTTCAACGGTCATAATAGGAATTCGTATAGAGGCTCCTCGGTCAGATACTCCAAAACTAAATTGATCAATAGACTGTGTTTCATGAGCACCAGTTAATCGTTGATCATTATGGGCACCATAAACTTCGATATGTTCTTTGACCACAGGGCGGAATGCATCACAAATTTTTTCATAAGTTTCTTTTGATCCACATGTTCTCAATACTTCATTTGAGAAGTTAGCGTGCATACCAGAACCGTTCCAATCAGTATCTCCTAGGGGCTTAGGATGCCAATCAATTGCTAGACCATACTTTTCACCTAAACGTTCGAGTAGGTAACGTGATATCCACATTTCGTCCCCTGCGAGTTTTGCACCCTGAGCAAAACACTGATATTCCCACTGTCCAGACGCTACCTCCGCATTGATGCCTTCAACATTAATACCAGCTTCTAAACATTGGTCTAAATGTTCTTCTATCATTTCACGGCCAAAAGCATTTTTCGCTCCAACAGAACAGTAAAATTGTCCCTGAGGAGTTTGGTCTCTTGGGAAACCTAATGGAAGATTTGTCTCAGGATCCCACAAAAAGTATTCTTGCTCAAATCCGAACCAAAAATCATTATCATCGTCATCGATAGTTGCTCGACCGTTGGAAGGGTGTGGTGTACCGTCAGCATTTAAAACTTCAGTCATAACTAACCAGCCGTTTTTACGATCTGGATCTTGGTAAAGAGCAACAGGTTTTAATAGACAGTCTGATGAATTTCCTTCCGCTTGTCTCGTAGAGGAACCGTCAAATGACCACATAGGACAGTCCTCAAGGGTACCTTTAAAATCAGTTATAATTTTAGTTTTGCTACGAAGATTAGCAGTTGGTTGGTAACCATCCAACCATATGTATTCTAGTTTTGATTTACTCATGATTTAATATTTTAGCAAAAATAAAATTTTATATTACCCCCCAAAAAAAGAATACCCTAAAGAAATTAACAATGACTAATTTTTATGAACACCCTATTTTTTTGTGGGTAAAATTTATTTTTTAGCAATTTTTAATGAAATGAATGAATAAAATTCAAAATTATTAACTTTACAATCTAATCCAGATTTTCATCAATCATGCACACCTTACGAAAACAGAGTCTAGGAAAACTATCTGAATCACCCAAAGTATTAAACTACAGAAAAGAAGCTCCTGTAGAGTATGCATCAAATGTTTTCAATAGCAAACAACTTCAAAAATTTATTAGTGAAAATGCTTTTGAGCAAATGCAGCTATGTATTGAAAAAGGTACTCAAATTGGAGCTTCACTAGCCGACCAAATAGCCTCTGCCATGAAAGCCTGGGCTGTTTCTAAAGGAGCAACTCATTATACTCACTGGTTTCAGCCATTATCTGGAGCTACAGCTGAAAAACACGAATCTTTTTTTGATTTAGATTTTTCTGGGGATCAGATCGAAAAATTTAATGGAGATCAATTAGTTCAGCAAATCCCTAACGCATCTAGTTTTCCAAGTGGAGGAATACGCAATACTTTTGAAGCCAGAGGGTATACTGCTTGGGACCCTAGTTCTCCTGCCTTTCTTTTCGAAAACACACTCTGTATTCCAACAATTTTTGTTTCGTATACTGGAGAAGCATTAGATTACAAAACACCATTTTTAAAGTCATTGCAAAAACTTGATGAAGCTGCAACAGAAATTTGTCGATTTTTTGATAAAAACATCAATAAAGTCAATGTTACGGTTGGTTGGGAACAAGAGTATTTTTTAATTGATCGGAGTTTGGCACTCACTCGACCCGATTTGATGCTAACAGGAAGAACTCTTCTAGGTCATGCACCTTCTAAGGGGCAGGAGCTGAATGATCATTATTTTGGTTCAATTCCCTCAAGAGTAGGTGATTTTTTGTCTGAATTAGAAAAAGAATGTTCGTTAGTTGGAATTCCAATCAAGACTAAACATAATGAAGTAGCACCCAGCCAATACGAAATAGCTCCAGTCTTCGAGCACGCTAACTTGGCAGTAGATCACAATACGCTTTTAATGGACCTGATGAATAAAGTAGCTTACAAATATAATTTTGTAGTTCTTTTTCATGAAAAGCCCTTTGATAAAATTAACGGCTCCGGCAAGCATACTAATTGGTCACTTAACACTAATTATGGAATCAATCTGCTGAGTCCAGGAAAAACCCCGATGAGTAACTTACAATTCCTTTCTTTTTTTATCAACACCATAGCAGCGATTTTAAAATATAAAAAATTAATTAATGCTTCTATGGTTTCAGCGAGTAATGATTTAAGGATTGGGGTGAATGAAGCCCCCTCTTCAGCACTCTCAATTTTTATTGGGAATCATTTACTAGGGGTCTTAAATGATCTTGAAAACGTTTCAAAAGGTAAATTGTCTCCGGAAGAAAAAACAGATTTGAAATTAAATGTTATTGGAAAAATTCCTGAGATCCTGTTGGATAACACAGATCGAAACAGGACTGCACCCATTGCTTTTACTGGAAATAAATTTGAATTTAGAACTGTAGGTTCCAAGTCAAATTGTTCCAAGTTGATCACTGTGTTAAATGCTATAGTAACTGAGCAATTGATCGATTTCAAAAAGGCAGTAGACAAGCTAATTGATGCCAAAAAAATGAAGAAGGACGATGCAATTTTTAATGTTCTTCGAGAAACAATTTCTACAATAAAACCTGAATTTTCAAAACAAAAAAAACAGAAAGAACAGCCCAGACAAGAGCCGGCTCCTAAAGTGCTTTCAAGTACTGTAAGTTCTCGTTCTATAAAGTTATTTGAAAGCCTTGGTATTTTATCAGAAAGAGAATTAATGGCGCGTTATCAAGTAGATCTTGAGGCATACATCTCCAATATCCAAATTGAATCACGAACACTTGGTGATATGGCTCAAAATCATATTATACCAACCGCGATTCGATATCAGAATGTACTGATTGAAAATATAAGGGGACTTAAAGAAATTTATGGGACTTCGTATACAAAGTTTGCTAGCGAACAATTAATCATTTTAAAACGCATATCTGGTCTTTTAGCTGCCATTAATGAGGGTGTCACTCAAATGATTAATGCAAGAAAAAAGGCAAATAATGTTACAGACTTTAATCAAAAGGCTGTGCAATATGCAGAAACAGTAAAACCTTTTCTTTCAGATATTCGTTATCAGTGTGATAAATTAGAGCTAACTGTTGAAGACACCCTTTGGCCCCTTGCAAAATACCGTGAACTGTTGTTTGTTCGTTGATAAGTATCTATTTTGATACGTTTCATGTTTGGTCAAAACGTGTATTTTTGTACAAAACCAATTATGTCTGATAGATATTCCCAGCGAGGTGTTTCTGCACAAAAAGAAGATGTTCACAATGCGATTAAAAATATCGATAAGGGACTCTACCCTAAAGCTTTTTGTAAGATTATCCCCGATGTATTAACTGGTAGTAATGATCATGCACTAGTGATGCATGCTGACGGCGCAGGAACAAAGTCTTCACTTGCCTATATGTATTGGAAAGAAACAGGGGACTTGTCGGTTTGGAAAGGAATAGCCCAAGACGCTTTAATCATGAATACTGATGATTTGTTATGTGTGGGTGCAACACAAAATATTTTACTCTCTTCTACTATAGGGAGAAATAAAAATCACATCCCAGGAGAAGTTATTGGAGCGATTATCGAAGGAACTGAAGAGCTTATAGAAAACCTTAACAACTGGGGTGTTTCTATTTACAGTACCGGAGGAGAAACTGCTGATGTAGGGGACTTAGTAAGAAGTATTATTGTAGATTCAACAGTTACAGCAAGAATAGCTAAAACAGATATTATAGATAATGCCAATATTCAGGCTGGTGATCTCATCGTTGGGCTTTCCTCTTCAGGACAAGCAACTTATGAAACAACGTACAACGGAGGTATGGGGAGTAATGGATTGACTTCTGCTCGACACGATGTGTTTTCTAAAGCTTTAGCTACTAAATATCCAGAGAGTTTTGATCCTTCGGTACCAAAAGATCTTGTTTATTCGGGATCAAAACAGCTTACTGATGTTCTAGAGGGGGTGCCTTTAGATATCGGTAAATTAGTTCTTTCTCCAACACGTACATATGCGCCTATTGTTCATCAAATTTTCCAATCAATAGAGCGATCAAAAATCCACGGTATGATTCATTGTAGTGGTGGTGCACAAACTAAAATATTGCATTTTATTGATAATCTTCATGTGATCAAAGACAGCCTTTTTACAATCCCTCCTTTATTCAATTTAATTCAAAAAGAGTCAAGAACTTCTTGGAGAGAAATGTATCAGGTTTTTAATATGGGACATAGAATGGAGTTTTATGTTTCTCCGGAAGTAGCAGAGGAAATCATTTTAGTCTCTAAGAATTTTAATGTTGAAGCTCAAATAGTGGGAAGGGTAGAAGATGCATCTTCTAAAAAGTTAACTTTAAAAACTAACTCACATACTTATGAATATATTTGAAAGGACTAACTTTTTTTCCATTTTTTTTACATTTTCTTTTTTATTTCAAACACTTTCGATTTTTGCTCAGGATGATTTGTTTGACATACTTCGGGAAGAGCCAAATGAGATTGAATTGCTTCCTCAAAAAATGATATTTACACAGCGCTTGCTTTGGGGAGAAAATGGATTATTTAGAAAGACTCAGTTGTCTCCATTGACACTCGAGCAACGAGAAAAGGAACTGAAAATCAGAAGAAAGATGCTCAAAACGCATCAGGTTATAGGTTTTGTGACTCTTGCTGGAATGATTGCACAGGGGATTTTAGGGACAAAACTCTACGATGGGAATTACTCAAAATATGAATTGCATAAGACGATTGGAAACCTTACCTCTGTCAGTTATTTTACAGGAGCAGGATTATCCCTTTTTGCACCACCACCTCTGATTAGTAAAAAAACTAAGGGACTAAGTTCAGACCAGGCCCACAAGTATTTAGCAACTATTCATTTTTCAGCTATGGTAGCGACTAATCTTTTAGCTGAAGAAAACAAAAAGCTTCACAGAGCAGCAGCATTCTCAGCTTTTGGTAGTTATGCCGCAGCCATTATCGTTTTTAAATTTTAATTTTATGATTTTGAGAATTAGTTTACTTTTCATCTTCTTCCAATTTAGCAGCTTTGCTCAGCAAGTTCAGTTTAGCGTTGATGAAACATCTTCATATATAGAATACGAAGGAAAACACTTGTTGCATGATTGGTCAGGAATCAATAAAAAGATCAAAGGAGTTATTATCTCAGATGAATCTTCCGGTAAGTTTACTAAAATTGCACTTTTAGCAAATGTTAAAGATTTTGATAGTAATAATTCTGGAAGAGATGTTCATTCGCTAGAGGTATTAGAAGCCCTACGATTCCCTGAGGTCAAATTTTACTCGGCACAAATACTTCAGAGTTCAGATGAGATTTCATTTATAGGTTCCCTTGAATTTCATGGAGTAACTATTGAGAAAAAGGTGCAAGCTAAAGTCACGGAAATTGAGAATCAAATACTATTCAGCGGTGAATTTCAGCTGACACCTTCTGATTTTGGAATTGAATTACCTTCGTTCATGACTTTAAAAATGAAAGACCAATTGGATTTCAATTTTCGAATTGTCATTAATAAATAAAGGGTATAATCTCTTTACAATTTGTAAATTTGCATTTCTATGTTAGAAAGACTTCACATAATTCAACAACGCTTTGATGAGGTTTCAGACTTAATCATCCAACCTGATATTATCGCTGACCAAAAACGCTATATACAATTGAACAAAGAGTATAAAGACCTTTCAGTGTTGATAAAAAAAATAAAATCATACAAGATACTGCTTTCAAACCTCGAAGAAGCTGAAGAGATTTTAAAAGATGAGAGTGATGCGGAGATGATTGCCATGGCTAAAATGGAATTGGATTCTGCAAAAGAGAGCATTCCTGAGCTGGAAGAAGAAATTAAATTCTTACTGATCCCAAAAGATCCAGAAGATTCAAAAAATGTGGTGGTTGAAATTCGTGCAGGAACAGGGGGTGATGAAGCCAGTATATTTGCTGGTGATCTGTACAGAATGTATACTAAATATTGCCAGTCTCATCAATGGAAGGTTAGTTTTGTAGATTCAAGCGAGGGAACAGCTGGTGGGTTCAAAGAGGTGATTTTTGAGGTCTCCGGAGAAGATGTGTACGGAACGATGAAGTATGAATCTGGAGTGCATCGAGTACAGCGGGTTCCCCAAACAGAGACTCAGGGCAGGGTGCATACCTCAGCAGCTACTGTAATGGTTCTGCCTGAAGCAGAAGAGTTTGATGTAGAAATTGACATGAATGAGGTTCGTATTGATTATTTCTGTTCTTCAGGTCCAGGAGGCCAGTCCGTCAACACAACGTATTCTGCAGTTCGTTTAACTCACGAGCCTACAGGTATTGTTGCCCAATGCCAAGATCAAAAATCACAACATAAAAATAAAGATAAAGCATTAAAGGTTTTACGATCAAGATTGTATGAGCTTGAATTGTCTAAAAAATTGGCTTCAGATTCTGAAAAAAGAAACTCATTAGTCTCATCTGGGGATCGTTCAGCTAAGATTAGAACTTATAATTATCCTCAAGGAAGGGTAACAGATCACAGAATTGGTCTTACTCTATATGATCTACCCAATATTATCAATGGTGATATTCAAAAATTGATTGATGAACTACAATTGCATCAAAATACTTATAAAATTAAAGTGGCTGGTGAAGTAATA
>JAQWHT010000047.1 GCA_029249225.1 Flavobacteriaceae bacterium | reverse complement strand
GATGTCATGATGCCTTATAAGGATGGGTTTACTTTAGCAAAAGAAATCCGTGAAATTAATGAGTCGGTTCCTATTTTCTTTTTGTCGGCTAAACACTTAAAAGAAGACGTACTCAGAGGATTTAAGTTAGGTGCAGATGATTACCTCACAAAACCCTTTGATTCTGAAGTCTTGTTAGCAAAAATTAAAGCAATTCTAAATAGGAGTACAACCGTTATTGAGCCATCAAACGATGCCTTTGAGTTTGAGTTTAGTGATTTTTCTTTTAATTCAAAACTTCGTTTTTTAACGTTCAAAAATGAAGAACCTCTAAAATTATCTCCAAAAGAGAACCAATTACTTCGTCTGTTGGTTATTTATATTAACGATTTACTTCCTCGAGAAGTCGCACTAAACAAAATATGGAGAGACGACAATTATTTTACTTCAAGAAGTATGGATGTGTACATTGCAAAATTGAGAAAGTATTTAAGTAAGGATGAAAAAGTACAAATACTAAACATCCATGGCGAAGGTTTTCGCTTGGTTATTTCGTAACATTTCTAGGGTGAAATTCTTCCATTACTTTTTTTAGGTGATGATTGTCTAGGTGAGTGTAAACCTCTGTGGTAGTAATGCTTTCATGTCCCATCAAAATCTGAATTGTCCTCAAATCTGCACCATTTTCAAGTAAGTGAGTAGCAAAAGAATGTCTGAAGGTATGGGGTCCTATTTGTTTTTTTATTGTTGTTTGATTTCCCAAACGCTTAATTATTGTAAATATCATTTGACGAGTTAGAGCCTTGCCATTTCTATTTAGAAAGAGAATATCTTGTGATCCATAATTAATATGTTGTTGGTTTCTGAATTCGTTAATGTAGATCAGGATATATTTTTTCGAAAGCTTTCCCATCGGGACTAACCGCTGTTTATTTCCTTTTCCATTAACGCGAATCATTTCTTCTTCAAAAAAAAGATTGGATAAGCTCAACTGAGTTAATTCAGAAACTCGAAGTCCACTTCCATAGAGAGTCTCTAAAATAGCTCTATTACGATGCCCTTGGGCATGTCCTAAATCAATATTATCCATTAACAAGTCGATCTCTTTGACACTTAAAACATCCGGTAACTTCCTTCCTAGTTTTGGTGTTTCAATAAGATCGGTTGGATTTGTTTTTCTGTAAGATTCAAAGATGAGGTAATCAAAAAAACTACGCAATCCAGCAATTCGTCTAGCTTGTGTATGGGGGCTCATTATTTTTGCCGTTTCATAAATGAATTTTTGGATAGTTTCTCTTGAACATTCTAACGGACCTTCGTTGCTACGAATTTGATCTAAAAATCCTCGAAAAGTCTGAATATCATGACTGTAATTTACGATGGTATTCTTGGACAAACCCCGTTCGATTTGAAGATACATTTGATAATCGGATATTGCTTGTGACCAATTCACAACTTAGCTTTTAGGGGATTCAATTGAATTTCTATACTTTTACGAAAATAATAAAAATGAAGATCAGTATTATTAATGGGCCAAATTTAAATCTTCTGGGAACACGAGAACCTACGGTTTATGGAACTCTAACGTTTGAGGATTATTTTAATACGATTCAAAAAAGATTTCCAAAAGTTAATTTTGAATATTACCAGTCAAATGTTGAAGGGGAACTAATTAATAAACTTCATGAGGTTGGGTTTTCAGCAGATGCTATTTTACTAAATGCAGGTGCCTATACGCACACTTCTGTAGCGATTGGCGATGCAATCAAGGCAATTGATTCTCCTGTAATCGAAGTCCACATTTCCAATACTTTTGCAAGAGAGGAATTTAGACATACTTCATATATCACACCAGTGGCAAGAGGATTGATCATAGGTTTTGGATTGGATTCTTACCGACTTGCAGTTGAAAGTGTGCTGTCTTAAAGCTAGATTTTTTGACCGTTACAGTTTTGTCTTAAAGTGAATTTACACTTGAAATTCTTAGAGAGAATTTTGTACTTTGGAGGAAACATTTATTCGCTTTATGAAATATTCAATTTATTCAATCCTAATGACTTTGGCGTTTTGCTTACCAACTAATGCAGAAGCACAAAGAAAAAAAAGAAAAGCTGTAGAAACCAAAAAAGAAGAGGTTTCCCTAGATGCTTTTACTTTAAGAAATGTTGGACCTGCCTTTTTATCTGGACGTATAGCTGATATAGCAGTTCATCCAGATAATGAAAGTGTTTGGTATGTCGCAGTTGGTTCTGGAGGTGTTTGGAAAACTGAAAATGCTGGAACAACATGGACTCCAATTTTTGATGATCAGCCTACATATACTACTGGTTGTGTAACTCTTGACCCCTCTAATCCAGAAATTGTTTGGGTAGGGAGTGGAGAAAATGTTGGTGGACGACACGTAGCATTCGGTGACGGAGTATATAGAAGTCTCAATGGAGGTAAAACTTGGGAAAACTTGGGGCTTAAGAATTCGGAGCATATTTCTGAAATTATAGTTCATCCAAATAACTCAGACATTGTATGGGTCGCTTCTCAAGGTCCACTTTGGAAAAAGGGAGGAGAACGTGGTCTATACAAAACGTTAGACGGTGGTGAGTCATGGAACAGAGTTTTAGGAAATAATGAATGGACAGGAGTGACTGACATCATGATTGATCCTAGAAATCCGGATGTTCTTTATGCAGCAACTTGGGATAGACATAGAACTGTAGCTGCCCTTATGGGTGGGGGTCCAGGTACTGCTCTGTATCGATCAGATGATGGGGGTGATCATTGGATCAAACTCACAAATGGACTTCCAAAATCCAACATGGGTAAAATTGGAATTACAATCTCTCCACAAAATCCTGATGTCGTTTACGCAGCGATAGAGTTAGACCGAACAAAAGGCGCGGTATACCGTTCAGAAAACAGAGGAGCTTCTTGGGAAAAGATGTCTGATAATGTATCAGGAGGTACTGGACCACACTATTATCAGGAACTTTATGCTAGTCCTCACAAATTTGATCGTCTATATTTGATGAATGTTCGGGTACTAACCTCAGAGGATGGAGGTAAAACCTTTGTACAGCTTAAAGAACAAGATAAACATTCAGATAACCATGCCATAGTTTTTAAAAAGGACGATCCTAACTATATCATGATTGGAACTGATGCAGGTATCTATGAAAGCTTTGATTTGGCAGAGACTTGGAGGTACATTAAAAATCTCCCCTTAACTCAATTCTACAAAGTTGCTGTAAACAATGCAGAACCCTTTTATCATATTTTTGGTGGGACACAAGATAACGGTTCAGCTGGGGGTCCATCTGCGACTGATGAGCGACAAGGAATCGCAAATAAGCATTGGTATAAAACCCTATTTGCTGACGGTCATCAATCTGCTACTGACCCAGTCTACAACGACATCATTTATGCCGAGACTCAACAGGGAGGGCTTCACAGAATTGACTTAACAACAGGTGAGCAAATTTCAATTCAACCCCAAGCAGCTGAAGGAGAGCCACATGAACGCTTTAATTGGGATGCTCCTATTTTGGTTAGCCCCCATAACCCCTCACGTTTGTATTTTGCTTCTTACCGTGTTTGGAAATCTGAGACACGAGGAGACAATTGGGAGACGATTTCTGGTGATCTGACGCGAAATGAAGAACGAATAACTTTACCTATAATGGGACGTCAGCAAGGTTGGGATAATGCATGGGATGTTGGCGCCATGTCAAATTATAACACTATAACTTCTTTGGCTGAATCTCCAGTACAAGAAGGGTTGTTGTATGCAGGAACCGATGATGGATTCATTCAGATAACCGAAAATGGAGGAGAGAGCTGGAGAAAAATACCTGTCACAAACTTAGGACTTCCAGCCCGTTCTTTTGTAAATGATATAAAAGCAGATTTATTTGATGCCAACACTGTTTATGTTGCTTTAGACAATCACAAAGAGGGCGATTATAATCCTTATTTATTCAAGAGTACAGATAAAGGGCTAACATGGAAATCAATCAGTTCGAATATTCCTGATCGTACTTTAATCTGGCGTATGATTCAAGATCCTGTTAAAGAAAATCTTCTTTTTACAGCTGCTGAAAATGGAATTTATGTTTCTTTGAATAGTGGTGTCTCTTGGCAAAAATTGCCCGGGACTCCTACAATTTCTTTTAGAGACCTGACTATTCAAAAGCGTGAAAATGATTTGGTTGCAGCTTCTTTTGGTCGTGGGTTTTATGTTTTAGATGATTATAGTGCATTGCGTGAATTTACGAGTGATAATTTGAGTAAAGAAGGTAAATTATTTCAACCAAGGCCTGCAAAATGGTTTGTTCAGCGAAGTAATGTAGGAAATACTGGTGCAGATTATTATTTTGCCAAGAATCCTGAGTACGGAGCAGTTTTCACTTATCACCTTGCCTCCGAATACACTACAAAGAAAGCAAAGCGTCAAAAACAAGAGAAGGAATTAAATAAGGCACAAAAAAACATTCCATTTCCAGGTTGGGATTCGCTTGATGCTGAAAAGCAAGAAATGCCCGCTCAGGTCATTTTAACGATCCAAGATGAGAATGGAAATATCATAAAAAAAATTAAGCAAAAAGCCAGTAAAGGGAGCCATCGTATAGCTTGGGATCTTGAGCATTTCAACCCCTTTGCAATTTCTTTAAATGGAAGATCTAGACGTGGAGGAGGAGCAATGGCGACTCCAGGAGATTATTTGGCCTCTCTTCATCTAGAAAATAATGGTGAAGTGACTAAACTTGATGGACCTATTTCATTTGAAGTGAAACCAATCAGAAAAGGGGTGCTCAAAGGAGCTAGCTATGCTGAATATAATACATTTAGAACTGAATTGACTTCCCTGATAGGTAAAATCAATGAGATTCAAGATAAGTTTTCACAAAGTAAAAAAATGCTTAAAGCACTGACAAAGGCACTTGAACGTTCAAGCATAGCTCCTGGTGAAATAGAGCCCAAACTAGAGAAGCTTGAGGGAGAAATTGCTGCTACAGAAAAGCTACTGAATGGAAGTTCGTCTCGAAATGAAATTGGTGAGCGGAATCCAGCAGGAGTTCAACAGTATCTCTACAATTCATTTAACGGAATGGACAATTCTTACGGACCAACTGGAGTGCACAAAAAAAGTTTAGCGAGTGCTAAAAATATGCTTGTAAAAGTTCAAAAGAAAATAGATGAAATTTCAGGTTTAATGATTCCTGAAATTGAAAAAGCATTAAAAGACGCGAAGGCTCCTTATATAGCGAATTAAATTTTGTTCAGAACAAGAGAAAAAGACCGCTTATTATGGCGGTCTTTTTTGTACTACTACACTTGAGGTATATTTGGTGAAAGCTCAAAGCACTCCAAATCAAAAAAGGAGATAGATGCTAATAAATGATCAAAAATATCTGATGATATGTGCTCGTAATTTGTCCACACTTTATCCTTGCTAAAAGCATAAATCTCTAATGGAATACCCTGAGCAGTTGGAGCCAACTGACGACACATAACTGTCATGTTTTGATTGATTTGATCATGCGATTGCAAATATACTTGAGTATACTGCCTAAATAATCCAAGGTTAGTAAAGTTTCGGCCGTTGATTAGTAAGCTTTTATCTGTTTTTTTTGAAGAGTTCGCTGCATCGATTTCCTTTTCTCTTTGACTAATAAAAGGAGCGATTCGATCAATTTTTTTTAAATCTGCAATTTCATCTGCTTCTAAAAAACGGATACTGGTTGTTTTGATAAGTAGTGATTTTTTGATTCTACGCCCTGGGGATTCACTCATTCCTCTCCAATTGATAAAGGAATCAGATATTAATTTATACGTTGGAATAGAAGTAATGGTTTTGTCAAAATTCTGAACCTGTACTGTAGATAAACTGATTGCAATCACATCACCATCGGCATTACTGTTTGGCATACTGATCCAGTCACCGATACGAACGGTATCGTTAACTGTTATCTGTACACTGGCTACAAAACCTAGAATGGTATCTTTAAAAACGAATAGTAAAACAGCAGAGAGTGCTCCTAGCGTAGTTAAAAAAGATCCAATGTCTTTGCCCGTGAGAACGGATAAAATTAAGATTCCACCTACAAACCAGAGAAAAATCATGAATACTTGAAGATAGCTGTCCAAAGGCTTGTCTTTGAAAGAGGCCAATGTTTTTAAATAATCATTCACTGACTTTAGCGACGCTCTAATCAAAGCAATTATAAGGACGATTAATAATGCCTCAGCTATATTTTGAATAAACAGGGCTAGAGCATTGCTTAAATCTGAAAAAAGAACAGGTATGGTCTCGTAGTAAAGAAATAAAACAGGAAGGTAGGAAAGGATCTTAGGAACCTTATTTTGCAAGAGTATATCATCAAACTCTGATTTTGTTCTGGCAGCAATTTGAACAAAAAAACTTAAGATAACTTTACGTGTAATCCAGAAAACTATTCTTCCTAGGATTAAAAATAAAATCAGAAGCAAAACCAAAGCAATACTGTCCGACCAAAAATTTGAAAGACCTCTTTGACTGAGGAGTTCTGAAATGTAAATTTTGAATTCTGGAATGTTCATGGGTATAGATTTTGGGTAAAATTACATTTTTTAAACAAAAAAAGAAGGAGGATCACGACGGATACAATTCAGTTCTGTAGGGATTAGTTCAAAAACTCTTTGCATTTAAAAGGGTTTAATTCAATCTATATAATGACATCAAAGTATTTTTTTTAACAAACCCCTAGAGAAAAAGTTACAGAAAATCGATTTAAAAGAAATTGATTTATTATTGTCTAATTTGAAAATATATTGCTTCATAAAAAGAATTTGATTTTCTTTCTTATTAAAGACTTATTACCAAGCTTATACACTCCTTATTCTAGTATACAATATAAATGCTAGGATTTTTTTAATGTTTATTGGAAAGAATGGAGGATCCGATCTTTCTAATTGTTTCAGCTAATTCAACAAAATCTTCATGACCAGTTTTAGTATTCATTAGGACAGTTCTTAAAAATCGTTTTTCTTGAAACTCGCAGGAGGTTATATAAAATGCACCGCTGTTTATCAATTCATAACGTAATGCCAACTGATCTTGATCACTTAGCTGATCCGGTCGAAACTGAAAACATAAAATATTAGATTCAGGTATGTAAGGACAATAGAAATCTTCCAAAGAGCATAAATAACTGTAAAGATCTCTGGCTTTTTGAAAACTAGTTTCAATAAATTCAATCATTGGCTGTTCTCCTTTTAGTGCAAAGCTCCAAAAAAGTTTAGTTCCTAAGGCAGATTTGGTACATTCTACTGTATAGGGCATGGAGTCCATGCCTATTACTTCGTTTTCATGAAACACATAACTTCCCTTTTGCCGAAAGTTATTCCATTGATGTTCTTGATTTTTAAATAGAACTGCTGTACAGAGAGAGGGTACTTGAAGCATTTTATGTGCATCCCAGATAATAGAGTCTGCTTTTTCAATCCCTGCAACTCTTTCTTTATCTTTTTCAGAAAGTATTGCAACAGCTCCATGTGCACCATCAACATGAAACCAAAGCTTATATTTCTTACAAAAAGCAGCCATTTCTTCCATGGGGTCAAAGAGTCCTGAAGAAGTGGCACATGCATTTGCAACAACAGCCATTACTCGCTTATTTTGATTTTTCACTTCTTTGTAAACTCGCTCCAAATGTGATGTAAGAATGACTTCATTTTGATCTACAGGTACTGGGACATAGGCGTTTTTACCCATACCCATAATAGATAATGCACGCACAACAGAATAATGTGCGGTTGCAGGCCCTATGACAACTAGATCAGATGGATTTCCTTCGGTCCAGGCCTCAGGTGCTATAGCAGCACGAGCAGCAGATAAAGCAGTAAGGTTCGCTATAGAGCCTCCGTGGGTCAATAGTCCACTTCCATTAGTTGCATGGGTGCTAAAATCGCAAAGATTACTTCCTTTAAACCAGTTGAATTTAGAGAGCATCCAATTGATCATGAAACCTTCCAAGGTGGCTCCTGCTGGCCCCATTTCATAAAGCGAACTAGGGTTGTTTACCGTTCCGTGAATCCAGTCAGGAATACCCGAAAGGTCTTGGGGTACAGCAACTTGATGCCCCATGTATTTTGGATTATTTAAATGATTTGTATGGGCTAAATATGTTTTAACAAAGTCTATAAGATCCTCAAGATTTTGAAAACCGTTTTCAAAAACAGTATCAAGTTGAAGTTCTTGAGCAATCTGTTCTGGCTTTTCTTGAAGAAGTACAGGTCCTTCACCATTTTTGCTACGTTCAATATACTCATTAAGAAGTACTGCAATTTGCTCTTTTGTTTGAAGAAAAGGTAATGCTATTGTACTACTAGTTGTATTGACCTGATTAGTTTGAAGCATAATCGGTGTATTAAATTTTGAATTTAGGATCAAATTTAAAAAAGAAACTTGCCCAGATTACTTTTGATAAGGCATTGATGTATGGCATAAGGACTAACAGGTTAAGGGTAATGATCACAAAAATTTGTAACATTCCATCTGCAATTCCTAACAAGAAGAGGATTAGGTAAATAGCAATACTAATACCAACACCCAGTCCATAAGAGATATACATCGAACCATAAAAAAAGCTAGGTTCAATTTTAAAGTGCAATCTACAATTAGGGCAATTGTCATTGACCTTATTAAAATAATTGAGTCTATAGGGGTGTTTTACTAATAAATTTCCATTTCTGCACCGTGGGCATTTTAATTTAAGAATGGATATTAAATTCGAAAACACTTCTCTTTTTATTCAAAATTAATCCTTTTCTCATTCATCACCTAAGAAAATTGTACAGGACTAAAATCGTTTTTATTGAGACCAAGCTGTAGGTTTTCTATCCCATCGATGCGACTTGATTTCTGTATACAACTTTTTATTCATAGGTATGCCGTCACTACAGCTGGTGTTAGCGATTACGTTACGCTGTTTGCGCATTCCTGGAATGATTGTCCCTACAGTATTATTTTTCAAAATGAATCGAAGTGCCACTGCGGCCATGGTAGTGTTTTTAGGAATAACAGGTCTGAGTAAGTCAGCTCGATCTGCACTTGCATGAAGATTTTCTGGAACAAAATAAGTACCCCTCCAGTCTCCCTCAGGAAAAGTAGTTTCTCTAGTTATATTTCCAGTGAGTGTGCCTTCATCAAATGGAACTCGAGCAATAACTGCAATGTCATTTGCTTTGCAAAATGGAAACAAATGATCTTCAGGGGCTTGATCGAAAATATTGTAAATTACTTGAACCGCATCAATGAGTCCTGTTTTTAGTGCGATCATCCCATTTTCAGGTTCCCACCGGTTCATACTGATTCCCATAGCTCCAATTTTGCCCTCTTTTTTAAGATCTTCCACAGTTCGTTGCCATTCTTCTTTGGAAGACCATCCGTCATCCCAAGTATGAAATTGCATCAAATCAATCTGCTCTTGCCCTAAATTTCGTAAAGTTTTTTCAGTATAACTTCTTATATGGGTGTTAGGATACGATTCTTTAATTGAATAAGAAGGTTTTGCAGGCCATTTAAAATTTTTTGGAGGAATTTTACTTGCCGTATAAAGTTTTTTACCCGAGTGATTTTTGAGTAATTGACCTAGTAAGCGTTCACTGTGTCCTTCGCCATATCCCCAAGCTGTATCGAAAAAATTTACACCTTTTTCAACCGCAAGGTTTAAAGAATCCATAGATTGTTTATCATCAGATTCTTTCCAGCCTCCCATGCCCCACATTCCATAGCCTATTTCACTAAGTTTCCAGTCAGTACTTCCAAATCTTCTATAAATCATTTATTTGTTTTTAAATAATGTAGTTAACCAGTTTTCTGCATTTTTACTCCACATAGAATGAGTCCCCCAGTTACCCAAACCGTAGCCATGTCCCCCGTCAGAGAAAGCATGCAATTCAGTTGTAATACCCTGTTTTTTCAATTCTTTTAGATAAGCAATACTATTTTCAAAAGGGACAATTTCATCATCAATCGAGTGAATCAAGAGTGCAGGTGGAGTGTCTTGATTAATTTGTAATTCATTGGAAAAATAATCAATTTCTTCTTGGGATGGCGATGTGCCCAATAGATTTGTTCTTGAACCTCCATGGGTCAATTCATTTTGAAATGAAATGACAGGGTAGACCAAGATTGAGAAATCTGGGCGAGCAGAAAAAATGTTGTCATTAGGATAGACTTCAGCATCGTAATGTGTAGAAAGTGAAGCTGCTAAATGCCCTCCGGCAGAAAAACCTAAAACCCCAATTTTCTGAGGATCAATATTCCATTTTTGTGCATTTTGGCGGATGATTCGCATTGCTTTTTGAGCATCTTGGAGCGGACCTACAGATTTATTCACCATAATTCGATCATCAGGTAATCTCGACTTTAATACAAATGCTGAAATACCAAAACTATTGAGCCATTTTGCTATCTTATATCCTTCATGATCTATGGCGAGTATTTTATAACCACCTCCAGGACAGATTAAAACTGCGGCACCATTTGTTTTTTCTTTTGAAGCCAAAAACATTCTTAATGTTGGTTTTACAACTTGATGAACCCTTAACACATCCGTTTCTGAAGTACCCCCTTCGTAAAACTCTTTAACTTCAGAGTTTATAAGTTGTCCAGGAATATTTGTTTTCCATAGAGGGAACTCCTCTTGGGCTTGGACCCCATTCAAACTTAATAAAAGACTTGTGATCAGGAGGGGATAAAATTGTTTCATGGGTTTTCTTTAAAATTTAATTTTTTTCTGAAGACTCTAGAGCGTAGCTTAGGGCTAGGGTAGTTAAATAATATTTGGATAACATATTGGTGACTTCCCAATTGGGAAGTTTTTGTGCATTGTAATATTGAATAAATCGCTGGGTGACAGCTGCAAAATGAGCTTCATGTCCTTTTCTTAATTCTTTGGGAATTACCACTTTCCATCGATCTCCACTTTTTGTCAAGCCAATTCCAGAGTATTTTTTAGACAAACTTTCAACCGCCTTTTTAAGATTGTTCGGATTGAGTTCACTTGTGGGATTAATGTACAAAGAGGGGATGTATTTTTCATCAGGACCTTGAACTATTTCCAAGTTTGCTTTGCTACCCCTCATTATGGAATAGTGTGTATCTCCTGTCCCCTCGGGCGCTTCAAAATTCCAAATTACCTCTACTTTAGCATGGTGTCCCTTAAGGGTAAAATTGATAGATCCGTTAGAGTGGACAAAAAGACTGTCCTTTTTAAGGTACTTTTTAAGATAGTCTGGATAATTCTTTAAGCTTGTAACTTTTTCAAAATCTACTTTGCTCAACGGTGTTGCCCATCGTTCTGCGTGAATTAATTTTAGTTCTTCTTTCTCAATAGCTTCTTCAGGAAAGCTTTCCCAAAAAACAAGATCAACCAAATGTGAACTGACATCGACTAAGCCTTCTCCTTGTTGCTGACTGTCAAAAAACCAGGCAGGGCGAATTAAGGGTTGTCCTGAGACTCGTTTTGAAAAGTGATGTGTAGAAGATTTTAGGATCGCAGGAGTGTCTTTAGTTCCTTTAATTAATGAACCAAAAACACGTTCCATCTGTGAAAGTTCTTTTTGAAGTACTGTGGTGATCTCGGAACGTTCGGTCATAATGTCGTAGATCAAAAGCTGATTCTCTTTAGCAATCTCAAAAGCCGTTTCTAGTTTTTTAAAGGCTTCTGGAATAATGACCATGGGTTTATCAGCATAAACGTGAAATCCGTTCTTAACTGCATTGAGTATGTAGTCTGTTTTTTTTTGATTATTTCCCGAGAGCATGACTACACCTTCTTTTTCATTCTTTAAAAAAGTTTCAAAAAAATCAGATCCAGCGTAGGTTTTCAATTCCCATGAGGTAGGATTTATTTCTCTCAGATTGTAGGCTTCAATTCTTTTAAGATGCAAATCAAGATCAGAACTTTTAGGAGCATAAATAGGTACTTTGGGATCAATTTCTGGATACATAGTTTTTTGGACTAAAGCTGCGTGAAAGTGCCCTGGATCTATTGTTATCCATTGAATTTTGTGGTGCTCTTTTGCACATCCAATAAGAAGTAATAAAAGAAAAAGGAATCGAATTTTGATCATTTCAATACTTAATATTTAAGGTTCCGTAAGGAGCTCTTTGGGGTCTGCTAAGCATGGCATTTGCTTCTGAATCATTAATGAATCGCTCACTGACAGGATCCCAGTTTAATTTTCTAGAAAGTTCCATTGCAATATGACTAATAAGACACACGCTACAGGCACGATGCCCTATTTCTACTGGAGAGATAGGTTCTTTTCCACTTTGAATACACTCCAGCCAATTACCATGTTGCTCTTTGCTTTCATAGAGATGAATCTCATTTGGTTGAATTACGGATTCTAAAAGCTTAGGATCACTAGCATCCAATGATTTGGTTCCATTTTTTTCGGGGATTGGATCCGATGGTGTAGCGCGGTAGGCACCGCGGGTTACAAAAATCCAACCGTCTTCTCCTTCGTAGCGGATTCCATTTGGAAAACCACCACTAGTGAGCATGGTAATTCCATTTTTGTACGTTGCTTTTGCCATAAAGTCACCGTGAACGTCCCAACTTCCTGATTTTGGGAAATCAGCAACAGCTTCAACAGCTATGGGGCCTGTGTATTCTGTATTCATTCCCCAAGCTGCAGAGTCAAAATGGTGTTGCCCCCAACCCGTTATCATTCCAGCTCCAAATTGTTCTTTTCGAAGCCAACCTGGGCGTCCGTATCCTGTTTTGGGATGTACTAGCATTTCCGAATAATCCATTTCAGGGGTGGAACCCAACCAAGCATCAAAATTCAAAACTGAAGGGACAGGCTCTGTTTGGGCTGTTGGTCCAGCAGGATCTCCAGGTAACCCAACTTTTACTGTGTGAATTTTACCTATCCTTCCATTTCTCACTAATTCTGCTGCATATCTAAATTGAGGGGAAGAGCGTTGTTGTGTACCAACTTGCAAGGTGATTTTTTGTTCTTGAACAATATTACTTAAAAGCCTTCCCTCTTCAACAGTCAACGAGGTTGGTTTTTGAAGATAGACGTGTTTCTTTGCAAGTGCTGCTTCAAGTGCAGGTTGTGCATGCCAGTGATCAGGAGTACTGACAATTACAGCATCGATGTCCTTGTGAGCAATAAGTTCCTGATAGTTCTCAAACATTTTAGTATCTACTTTTTGCCCCTTCTTTTGATAATAGTTATCCACTAAAAGTTTTCCGTCATTCATTCGGTTTAGATCTACATCACAAACAGCAACCATTTGAGCAACTTCGTGCTGCATGGTTCCTGGCATATCGTGAGCGCGCGCAATTCGTCCACAACCAATTTGTCCTATTTGAATACGATTACTCGGTGCATTTTTACCAAAAACCGAGGAAGGTACTATACTAGGAATGGCTGCTGTTGCAAAGGTCGTAGTAGTAGTTTTTTTGATAAAGGATCGACGATTTAAATTATTTTTTTTCATTTGTTATGGTTTTAGTTCATATTGTAGCGGATTCACAAATTGATTCCATGCTTTTTCTGCTGATTCCGTATCCATTTTTCCGTCATAAACGATCAAACGGTAGTTTAGTTCATAAGTTTCTCCCGGATTTAAAATCCAATCTTTTGTTTTTGTAGTTGCAAAATTGACAAACAAATCTCCTCTTTCATATTGATCTTCAGGCCATATTCTTAGGGGTTCTGGATGATTGTAGTTTTGTGGATGAGAAAGAAGCAACACACCTCCATAGGCATTCTCTAATTGTCCATCTACAATGCACCAGCGTGCAGTACTACCGTCTGCATTTTTTCTTGTTTTCCCCTCTGAAGTAAGAATCCTACTGTTTTGATTGTCCCATACTTCGGTAGTTCGCCAACCCAGCCCACCGTAGCGATATTTAATGATTTTGAATGCTTTATCTGTGGCGCATTGGTAGCTAATTTTTAGATC
>JAQWHT010000036.1 GCA_029249225.1 Flavobacteriaceae bacterium | reverse complement strand
GGTGTTGTTTGGGGAAAGTTAAAATACGTGATGAGCTGGATCTACCTAAATTCTTGATCTAAATGACAAAACTAAGGCACTAGCTTAAACTCTTTTTAACATTAAGAGTCTAAAATCCATTAATTGTTTTCCTGTCTTTTTAATGCCTTTTAACTTAAGGGTCCCTACACCTTTTTTTAGTCTAATTTTTCCAATATTTAACGGAATAAAGTCTTTAGTATACGATTCTATTCTCGGGGAACGATCTCGGTTTTTACCAAACTCTTCAGGGTCATGATATTTATTAATTTTACCAATAAGTTTAGATTTTCCAAAACTTAATTCAAATTTAGAACCAACTGCATCTTCAGCACAAGTATAATAAATAACTACTTCAAAATCTCCGTCTTGTAGCACTTCTGCCTCCCAAGTAATACTATCTTCTAGATTAATCCAATTAGTAAAATAGGTATCATTTGGAAATCGATTAGAGCGTATTATTTCACCAATGGGGTTGCCATCTCTAGCAGGTATCTGGGTACTTTGCAGACTGGGATGACCAATATAAAAGGGACGCTCATCTTTCTCGGGTAATTCAACCCTAACAGTTTTTAACCATTTTTCTTTTGCTTGGAACAATTTATTCAATACTTGTGATTTCTGATTACTAATATCAGTGGTTTGATTTGGATCCTCTATCATATCAAACAATTGACCCTTGTGATCTAGGCGATATTTTTGACTTCTGAGGCTAAGTTTACCACGCCAATAATTATAGATATAACGTTCTTTCCATTTCGGCTTTTCATTCATTATCAGTGGTTTAAGGCTGACCCCATCTAATTCAATTTTTGGTTGTGACATAATGCCCGCAAGATCTTTTAAAGTTGGAAGAAGATCTATTCCACTAGCAATTTTATTAATGATTTTTCCTTCTGGGATTTTCCCTAACCAATTAATTATCATGGGGGATCGAACCCCTCCTTCATCAGTACTGCCTTTAATGCCTTTCATTTCTCCATTCCAGCGGTTGCCATTGGGACCATTATCTGAAAGGTAAACAATAATGGTATTTTCCAATAGATCATTTTTTTTAAGTTCATTGATGATTCGACCTACATTCCAATCTATATTTTCACACATCGCTAGTGCAGCTCGACTGTGGTCTATTTGATTTTGGTTAGTGGGAGGACCACTGCTACCTATCTGACTTAATTTTTTATCTTGAAATTTCCTCCAAAATTTATCAGGAACTTGCATGGGACTATGGGGAGTATTGTATGGTAAATAGAGAAAAAAGGGTTGATTGTTATTTTCTCTGATGAAATTAATTCCATGTTGTGTCAAATCATCGATTATAAATCCTCTTCCTTTAACAAGTTTGCCATTATGTTCCAAAAGGGGATTGAAATAATTCCCCCAATGTCCTGAACAGAAACCATAAAAGTCATCAAAACCCCTGCTATTGGGATGAAAAGGGGCTTGCATGCCGTTGTGCCATTTACCATAAGCAGCAGTTTGATAGCCAGTCGCTTTGAAAACCTCTGCAATTGTCTCTTCGTCTATGTCTAGTCTTTCTCCTCCTCTACTGGTACTATAAACCCCGCTCCTAACATGGTGCCTACCAGTGAGAATTTCAGCTCTAGTGGGTGAACAAACTGGGCTTACAAAAAAGTGTTCAAAAAAAGCCCCCGTTTTGGCTAGCTTATCTATATTGGGGGTAGACAAATCCAAATTTCCATTAAAACTAAGATCACCCCAACCCTGATCATCAGTCAGGATCAAAATAATGTTTGGAGGTAACTTACTTTCTTTGAAAGATTGACAACTGATCAGTAATCCAAATAAAAGTATGTAAACGAATTTTTTCATTTTTTGTAATAGGTATAAAAGTTAAAATAATTCATGAAATAAATTACTCCTTAAACATAGAGATTCATTAAAATAAGAAAGTTCAATACACTATGATTAAATAAGCCTATCTTATCTTTAATAATTCACTAGCATGTGTATTTCAAAATACTTATAAATTAGAGTGATGGGATTTGAAATGGAGTGTACAATTTTAAATGTGTTGTCTAAAAAACAAAACAGATCGGTATTTTCACTGATCTGTTTTTTATTTGTATCATTATAAATACGCTAATACTAAAAATTCCAACTTGAAAAAACACCAAAGTAAACCTAAAGCATCCCTCCAAGAAGCCTTTATCACGATTATTTGGCCAAAACGGAGGATGGTTTTGATAGGCCTATTACTGATCGTATTGAGTAAGTTTGCCAGTTTTGTAGCCCCTCTTTCTTTAAAAATTTTGATGGATGAAATTATTCCAAACAAGGAGTTAGATCGATTAAAAATTTTAGTAGCTGTAGTAATTATAGCCATTCTCATACAGGCAATCACCTCATTTTTACTGACAAAAATCCTTTCAGTACAAGCCCAATACCTAATTGCAGAGTTAAGAATGCAGGTACAAAAGAAAATACTTAGTTTACCAACTAGGTTTTTTGACAATACAAAATCTGGAGCCTTGGTCTCTAGAATTATGACGGATGTAGAAGGAGTTAGAAATTTAATTGGGACTGGTTTGGTACAATTAGTAGGCGGAACTATTACCGCGATTGTCTCTTTAATCCTCTTATTACAAATTAGCGTATCTATGACCTTATTTACACTCATCCCTTTAGTGATTTTCGCAGTGATTGCCCTAAAGGCATTTAAGGTAATTAGACCCATTTTTAGGGCTAGAGGAAAAATCAATGCCGAAGTAAAGGGAAGACT
>JAQWHT010000035.1 GCA_029249225.1 Flavobacteriaceae bacterium | reverse complement strand
AAATTAACAGTTTTGGCATTACTTCTTTGTGCTTTGGTAACATCTTCAAGAGCAACATCAAAAACTTTAGCTGCTGTAGCTTGATGTATATCTTCCTTATTCCAAGAGATAAAAACCATGTGCTACTTGCTGCTGATTATTCTCAGATTGAATTACGCATTATTGCGGCGCTGAGTAAAGACGAAGGGATGGTTTCAGCTTTTCGAAATAAGGAAGATATACATCAAGCTACAGCAGCTAAAGTTTTTGATGTTGCTCTTGAAGATGTTACCAAAGCACAAAGAAGTAATGCCAAAACTGTTAATTTTGGAATCATCTATGGTGTTTCTGCATTTGGATTGAGTCAGCAAACCGATTTGAGCCGAGGTGAAGCAAAAGAATTAATCGATACCTATTACGCTACTTATCCCAAGTTGCGAAATTACATCCACGAACAAGTTGACTTTGCTAGAGACAACGGTTATGTTACTACTGTTTTGGGAAGAAGACGCTATCTAAAAGATATCAATTCCCAGAATGCTGTTGTTCGAGGTGCCGCAGAACGCAATGCCGTAAATGCCCCAATCCAGGGAAGCGCTGCGGACATTATTAAATTGGCAATGATCGCCATTCAACATAGACTAGTAAAAGAAAATTGGCAATCTAAAATGCTATTGCAAGTCCATGATGAACTTGTATTCGACGTTCCTAAAGAGGAAATTGATGCACTCCAAACCATGGTTAAAACTGAAATGGAAAATGCGTTTTCTATAGATGTACCGCTTGTTGTTGATATCGGAATTGGAAATAACTGGTTAGAAGCCCATTAACAAAAAAGCTCCTTCTTTTCACTTGTGCGAAAATTAGAATAAAAAATTTTTTCAAACTCATATATAATTGTACATTTGCAGCCCGTTGAAACAATTTTCTGACGGATTAAATTATTTATTGTGAATACATTAAGTTACAAAACTATTTCTGCAAACGCGAACACAGTCAACAAAGAATGGGTTGTTGTGGACGTTAAAGACCTTCCTTTGGGAAGAGTTGCAGCAATTATTGCAAAATTTTTAAGAGGTAAGTTCAAGCCCAATTATACTCCTCACGTAGATTGCGGTGACAATGTTATTGTCATCAATGCGGCACACGTTACCCTAAGCGGAAATAAATGGGAACAAAAAGAATACGTTCGTCACACAGGATATCCTGGTGGTCAACGTATTCTCAATGCTACTCAACTGCATAACAAAAGAGATACGCGACTTGTGGAAAATGCTGTAAGAGGAATGCTCCCTAAAAATAAGTTAGGTGCTGATTTATTCAGAAACCTCCGTGTACATGGTGGTTCAGAACACGACCACGATGCACAAAATCCAAAAACCATTAACATAAACGATTATCTATAATGGATACTGTTCACACTATAGGCCGTAGAAAAACTTCAGTCGCTCGAATTTACGTAAGCGAAGGAAAAGGAGCAATCACGGTAAACAAAAAAAAATACACTGATTATTTTCCAACCTCAACCTTGCAGTATAAAATCCAACAGCCTTTTTTATTAACTAATACAGAAGGAAACTACGATTTAAATGTAACTGTTAAAGGGGGTGGATCAAATGGTCAAGCAGAAGCTGTTCGTTTAGCAATTTCTAGAGCACTTTGTAAAATCAATGAAGAATACCGTGCAGATTTAAAACCTGAAGGTTTACTAACCCGGGATCCTCGTATGGTTGAACGTAAGAAATTCGGTCAAAAGAAAGCAAGAAAAAAATTCCAATTCTCAAAACGTTAATTGGTCTCGTTTTGCTTTTGCAAAACAAAAAGTTCATTCATTTATTATTATAAACCAGTTGCTTAAAAAGCGCTAAGGCGCATGTTAGTTTAGCATCTAAACGGGTCATGAGATCTGTTGCTAACCAAAAGGAACGTAAACTAAAAAAAATGGCAAAACCAGAAGTAAATGACCTGCTCAACGCAGGTGTCCACTTTGGACATTTAACCCGGAAATGGAATCCGAACATGGCTCCTTACATCTACATGGAGCGTAATGGAATCCACATTATCAATCTCTACAAAACCGCTGCTAAGATTGAAGAAACCAATGAAGCTCTAAAGAAGATCGCTTCATCTGGTAGGAAAATTTTATTTGTAGCGACTAAAAAACAGGCTAAAGATATTGTTGCTGAAAAAGCCAAATCAGTAAATATGCCTTACATCACTGAGCGCTGGCCTGGTGGGATGTTAACAAACTTTGTAACCATCCGTAAAGCTGTAAAGAAAATGGGGGCAATTGATCGAATGAAAAAGGACGGTACATTCGAGACACTTTCTAAAAAAGAACGTTTGCAAGTTGATCGTTTAAGAGCTAAATTAGAAAAAAACCTAGGCTCAATTACTGAAATGACACGCCTTCCTGGTGCAATCTTTATAGTAGACACCACACGTGAGCACATTGCTGTGAGAGAGGCTCAAAAATTGAAAATTCCAATTTTTGCAATGGTTGATACAAATTCAGATCCTCGTGATGTCGATTTTGTAATTCCATCCAATGACGATGCTTCAAAATCAATTGATAAGATCTTAAGCCTTGTTACTGCATCTGTTGCAGAAGGTTTGGGAGAACGAAAGAAAGAAAAAGAAGGAACCTCTGAAAGCGACGCCAAAGACATGGAAGCTGCAGCAAAGCAAGAGGATGCTGAAACTATTGTAGCAGAAACAAAAACTGAGACACCTAAGGAGGAAGTAAAAGAAGAGACTGCTGCACCACAAGAAGCTGCAGATGATTCAAAAGAAAAAGAAGCCAACTAATTTTAAAATAAAGAACTGTGAAAATTACTGCATCTGAAGTAAATAAACTCCGTCAAGCAACTGGCGCGGGTATGATGGATTGTAAAAAAGCACTTGTTGAAGCCGAAGGTGACTTTGACAAAGCTGTTGAGTATCTAAGAAAAAAAGGTCAAAAAGTTGCTGCAAATAGAGCTGACAGAGAATCTTCTGAAGGAGCTGTGTTAGCTAAAGTTAATGCCGATCAAACAGCAGGAGTAATTGTTTCAATAAACTGTGAAACTGATTTTGTTGCTAAAAATGACTCTTATTTGAACCTCGCAAATGACCTTGCCGACCTTGCTCTTGGTTGTAATACTCTAGAAGAATTTTTAGGCTCAGCCTTTGGAGGAATGACTGTTGCTGAAAAGCTTATTGAACAAACTGGTGTAATCGGTGAAAAGATTGAAATCGGTGGATTCAAAACACTTATAGCACCCTTTGTTGGAAGTTATATCCACGCAGGGAATAAAATTGCTTCATTGGTAGGTCTTTCAGGAACTGTTGACAATGCGCCCGAAGTTGCAAAAAACGTTGCAATGCAAGTTGCTGCAATGAATCCAATTGCGCTTAATGAAGACCAAGTTGATGCCTCAGTGGTTGAAAAAGAAATTGAGATTGCCAAAGAACAACTTCGTCAAGAAGGAAAACCAGAAGCAATGTTGGATAATATTGTTAAGGGTAAAATCAAACGTTTTTACAAAGATAATACACTGGTAAATCAAGATTTCATCAAAGACAGTAAAGTTTCAATTGCTGCTTATGTCAAGTCAGCTGGTGATATCACTGTGTCTGGATTTGAGCGTGTCGCTCTAGTATAAATCTGAACTAACATAACCAAAAAAGCATCCTAAAGGATGCTTTTTTTTTACCTTTAGATTATGGCAAAAGAAAAGTGTCCATGGTGTCTTGGCGATTCGCTTTATGAAAATTACCACGATACAGAATGGGGGGTCCCAGTCTATGATGATCAAAAACTATTTGAATTTCTAACTTTAGAGACATTTCAATCAGGCTTAAGCTGGATCACTGTACTTCGGAAACGAGAAAATTTTCATCAAGCCTTTGATCGGTTCGATTATCACAAAATTGCTCAATATGGCTCTGAAAAAAAGGGTGAACTAATAAATGACATTGGTATTGTTCGTAATCGATTAAAAATCGAGGCTACCATAAATAATGCTCAAATGTTTATCAGATTACAAAAAAACTATGGGAGTTTTTCAAAATTTATATGGGACTTTGTTGACGGAGTACCCCTAAACAACTCATTCAAAATGCTGAAAGAAATTCCATCTTACACTCCATTGGCAGAAAAAATTAGTGTGGCTTTAAAAAAAGAAGGATTTAAGTTTATTGGGCCCACGGTGATCTATGCTCATATGCAGGCAACAGGAATGGTAAATGACCATCTTGAAGACTGTTTTAGATACCAAGAAATTTTAAATGCTTAGAACGGCAAATCATCTTCCACTTCGTTTGCCTCACCCTCAGCTGGCTTAAAGGCGGACGCTGGTGGCATTGGAGGCATTTCAGAAGGGGCTGCACTTTCTTCTATCGCTTCAATTCGCCATCCTTGGACTGAGTTAAAATATTTTGTCTCCCCCTGAGGGTTGACCCATTCTCTTCCACGTAGATTGATTCCAATTTTTACAGATTGTCCAACCTGAAAGGCGTTGAGTAAATCACATTTATCCTGAATGAATTCTACTAAAATATGCTGAGGATATTGCTCCTCAGTAGTAACCACAACTTCTCTTTTACGAAAACCGTTGGTTCCATATGTTTTTGTTTCATCTACCCATTTAATTTTCCCCGCTACTTCCATAATTAGTATTGATTTAAACAAAAATAATAAAAGTTTTAGGGTGAAGTACTCTTTCTTTCATTTTCTTAAATTGAATTATCTTCGTATCAAAGCTTCTCATGAAACTCGCCCAAAATTTTATTGGTAAACTAAAAAATAGTTGGCTATTTTTTGCCTTTGCTATAGTGGCATTAATCCTTTGGAATACCAATATTTTATTCCGAAACTTAAGTCATGAAGAGCGAACTAAGATGGAACTTTGGGCCATGGCTCAGGAGGAATATATTCAAAATCAAGACTTGAATAATCTCACCTTTGAAATTTTGCAACGCTCAGGTCAAAACCCAATGATTCAAGTCAATGCGCAAGGAAAAATTCTTGAAATACGAAATATTGATTGGGATAGGGAAAAACAAGATTCTATCAAGTTATACCAGATCCTTGAAAAAATAAAACAGGAAAATCTTCCGATTCTAATACAATATAAAGACACTACTGGGACACTCGTTATAGATCAAAAACTCTATTATGGAGATTCTTCCACACTTAAAAAACTACAATACTACCCTTTAGCACTACTGTTAATTATTATTTTATTTGGAGCTGTTCTCTATTTTGTATTTAAGACTGCAAAAATTGCGGAACAAAACCGCTTGTGGGCTGCTATGGCAAAAGAGACCGCACATCAAATTGGCACCCCATTAACTTCCATGATGGGATGGCTCACGTTATTAAAGGAAAAATATCCCAAATCGAGTTCGCTCACTGAAATTGAGAAAGACATTGAACGGCTAAATTTGATCACCGATAGGTTTTCAAAGGTAGGTTCAACTCCTGAACTATACTCTAATGATATCATTAACGTAATTAGAAATACTGTCAGTTATCTTCAAAAAAGAAGCTCAGAGCAAATTGAATTTAAACTGGATCTTCCAAAGGAAAAAATAGATCTTCCCTTCAATCCTCAGCTGATTAGTTGGACACTGGAGAATTTAATAAAAAACGCTATTGATGCTATGAAAGGAAAAGGAGTTCTAGAAATCTGTCTTAATCAATATGATTCCTTTGTCGAAATCCTTGTTCAAGATACTGGTTCAGGTATGAAAAAAGAAACTGCTTCTAAAATCTTTAAGCCCGGATTTACAACAAAATCAAGAGGCTGGGGGCTGGGCTTATCATTAGCAAAACGAATTGTAGAAGATTTTCATTCAGGGAAAATAACCGTTCAGAAAACTATTTTGGGCCAAGGGACAACTTTTCAGCTAATATTGAATAAATCCCTTAGGAAGAGACATTAACTTAATTCTGCTACAGCTGAAGAAATTTGAGCAGCAAGGGCCTTCATTTCGTCAGGATTTAAAGAAGTTTTATTTTGAAAACTTACATCTGTCATTGTATCAATTGGAATTAAATGAACATGAGCGTGTGGGACTTCAAGTCCAATCACAGATAATGCGATGCGTTTGCACGGTATTACTTCTCTTAACCCTAATGCAACTTTTCTTGAAAAACGCATTAATTGGTCATATGCTTCATCGGGGAGGTCAAAAATCTTGTCTACTGGGAGTTTGGGCACACAAAGCACATGACCTTTTGTATTTGGGTTAATATCTAAAAAAGCAAAGGAAAAAGAATCTTCAGCAATTTTATAGCTTGGAATTTCACCACTGATTATTTTACTAAAAAGGGTGTCCATTAGGTTCTGCTTATGGAAAGAATCTCCAGCCTTATCGTTCCATTGGGTACAGAAATAGCCGCAGTATCCCCTACTTTTTTACCTAATAATCCTTTGCCGATAGGAGAGTCTACAGATATTTTCCCAGTTTTAAGATCTGCTTCACTTTGGGCTACTAAAGTATATTTCATTTTAGTGCCATTACTCATGTTCTTTACTTCAACAGTTGAAAGCACTAATACTTTTGAAGTATCGAGTTCAGATTCATTAATAATTCTCGCATTAGCTAAAGTATTCTCCAGTTTTGCAATTTGCATTTCGAGCATTCCCTGTGCTTCTTTGGCAGCATCGTATTCTGCATTTTCACTCAAATCTCCTTTGTCTCTTGCCTCAGCGATAGCTTGTGACGCTTTGGGGCGCTCAACGTCTTTTAATTGATTTAACTCTTGACGTAGTTTTTTTAAGCCTTCTTCGGTGTAATAAGATACTTTACTCATGATTTCTACGTTTTATATAAATAAAAAATCCTCCCAAAGGTGGATTTATAATCAAATATACACAATTGCTACAAGTCATTAAAAAAATTACCCTTTTCTGTTTTCTACTAATCAACTTTTTGCCAATCTTTAGTTGTGGGGAAAAACCTGTTGATCGAAATCCATATTTAGTCGATATTCGTTTTCAAAGAGAATTTAACCTCTCTCTTCCTTTGTACAGTACTTTGAATTATGTAGGTGGTAGCCTTCTCGTTGAAGATGTGGGCATCAATGGAATAATACTATTTAATTTGAATGGATCTAGTTTTTTAGCCTGGGAGGCAACTTGCCCTAACCACCTGCCTAAAAGTTGCTCCAAATTGGAAGTAGAAGGTGTTCTTGCGGTATGTAGTTGTGAATCTTTTCAATACAGCTTAGCTACTGGACAGTTATTAAATCCCAGCGAGGAGCTAAGCCCTCCTCAATCTTTATTATTCTATCCAGTACAAAATTACAATGGTGTTTTAAACGTTTCCAATTAATTCTATATTGAAGTATGTATAAATCTCATGTTTTTAGCACTAAAAATAAGCTTTGGATCTTAGGAAGTATACTCTTTTGTCAATTTACAAATGCCCAATTGTTAGAATTAGATTTTACTTATGAAAGGCGAGAAGAGAGTAACTTTAAAATTCATTTAGTACGCTACGGTATAATTGGAGTCAGTAGCTTACAACATCTAGATCTATCTGCTGAAGTTATCAAAATGAAATATGACGCTAAGAATGGCTTCTATTTGGGGTTTTCAATTTTTAGTACCCAAACCCTTTGGCGAGGTAACAAAGTAGATGAGCTCAATACTTTTGATTTTTTAATGAACCCCATAGGCGGTACTGCGAATGGAAACTTTTTTGCTAAAATTCCTTTAAAGCGTTCCCAAATTCAAAATTCAAATATCGGGATCAGTTTGGGTACAAAATGGATTGAAGGACCGCCAACACCAAATTATCAAAGTAGTAGTTTTTTAGACCATTATTCTCGCTTAGGTTGGGTATATCAACGTTTGTTAGCTGAAGATGCATTAACCAACAGCAGTCTTTCTTTTTGGACCTACCCACATATTCAATTTCACAGATCATCAGCGAAGAGCCGTAACCTTTTTTTTGACAACCAAATTGATCCACTCGCTCAAGGTTACGGAATTGAGTTAGGTATAGAATACAATACGCAACTTAAAATTACTTTACACGGTCAGCAACTGACCAACACCGATCCAGAAGCAGAATTTAAGCGCTTTGTTACCCGATTGGTTGTAGCCTATCGTTTCTAAAAACAAAGGTTTATTCCTGTCAAAAAATTAATTCCAGCTTGAGGATAGAACCCTGACCCTTCTACAGTAGTTATTTTACCCGGATTTGACGAACTATCATCAAATGTATAGAAATAACCATTGGACTCGTATTGCACGTCAAAAATATTATTGATCAGCAAAGACCATTCAATACTTTTTATCCAGTTCTTAGGTTGCCAAATCCAAGCAGCAGAAATATCAGAAACAAAATATGCCTCTAGGAGAGAATTTCTAGAATCAATATTTCCCATATACTGTTCCCCTACATATTTTGAAAGCAATCCGATTTGAAAACTTGTAGAGGGCATAAAGACCAGTGCGTTGCCAGCAATAAAGTTTGGGGAGTAGGCCAAATTGGTGTTTTCAAGTGCCTCCAAAACACCATCACGTTTGAAATAAAAATCTAAATTTTTATTAGTACTTAAAGCAATATTAGGTTTCCAGATCAACTGATCCATAAGCTGCCATTGCACCTCTACTTCAAGTCCTAGACGACGGCTTTGCCCAACATTTTGTCTGATGGGAGCCCCTACAGCGTCTAATGCTCCTGTCAATACCAATTGGTTATAGTACTCCATCCAGTATAGATTCGCTTGAGCTTGAATACGTTCTTTTTTGATTCGCCAACCCAATTCAAAATCATTTAACTTTTCTGGCTTAGGCGCTCCGTTTTCGTAATCAGTACGGTTAGGTTCTCTTTGCGCCTTAGCATACGAAAAATAAAAATTTTGATTTGCTGTAAAATTATAAGTTAATCCTGCCTTAGGGTTAAAGAATAAAAAATCATCAGCTACTTCAAAATTAGAGGGCCCGGCAATCTTACCCAAAACATCATAATTGATTCCTCTTAGTTGTAAATCAATAAATGCATTCCAAGTACTGCTTAGTTTTTGGGAAACTTTTAAAAAAATACTTGCCTCCGTCTTGATTCCTTGGTTCTCATAAAACCTGTGACCCGGTTGAACCGATCCAATTTGTTGTCCCCAGAGTAGTACCCCATAATGATCTCCTACGTAGCGACTCGCAAGCCCCCCAAAATTCAAAGTAGTTTCAGAATCTTTGTAATTCAAACCTAAGGTTAGCACATAGTACTGATTATCCAACCATTTTTGGCTGATATTTTCGGTTTGGCTCACCACATTTTCTGATGTATAGTTTTGAGAAATTTGCAAATATGTATAGTCTGTTTCTGAACCAAAGCTGATATTCTGCGTATACCATAAATCATTATACTCTTCATAGAATCCTCTTCCATAGGTGTAGTTTAATCCCAATGAAAAATTCCATGAAGGATTCAATTGTTCATTCCAATGTAATTGAAAATGATCTTGAGTATAATTATCTACTTGATTGTCATAAAAACCATTTGCATTTCCGTTAAGGTCATAAATTGCCCCTGCAGGGTTAGACCTTCGGTTTGATTCTAAAGTAGTTGCATCAAGCCCATACCAAGATTGGTAGGTAATCTCTTGACCTCCAAAAACAAGAGCTTTGATCAACGTATTGTTATTTTGAAAAGTACCTTGCAAAAAATAAGACTTTAAATTTGAGCTTGCTCGATCTACATAACCGTCTGATCGAATTTGAGATAAGCGTCCCGAAAAAGTAAAATACTCATTCAATAAGCCCGTTGAAAACTGCAAACTATTTTTACTAGAATTAAAACTTCCAATGCTTGATGCTAACTGGACAGAGGGTTCATGCTTCAAAGTCGCTGTTTGCAAATTTAAGCTTGCTCCAAATGCAGCTGATCCATTTGTAGAGGTGCCAACCCCTCGCTGTAATTGAATTTGATCTACTGAAGAAACAAAATCAGGTAGGTTAACCCAAAATGTCCCCTGTGATTCAGAATCATTGTATGGTATTCCATTGATGGTTACATTTACGCGGGTAGCATCAGTACCACGAACGCGGATACCCGTATAGCCTATCCCTGCGCCTGCATCACTGGTAGTTACGACAGCGGGAAGATAATTCAATAAAATTGGGATATCTTGGCCTAAGTTTCTAGGAGCAAGTTCCTTTTGTGTAATATTGGTAAAGGTAACGGGTGTTTGAGCATTCGCTCGGATTCCTATAAGCTGAACTTCCTCTAAGCTAATAAGTGGCAGTGAATCACTAACCTTTTGTAAAGGATCGCTTTGACCTCTTAAAACAATTGTAAAGAGCATCAAAATGATAAATAATCTAAATGTTTTCATTCGAATAAATTGATTCAAATAAAAGGGGTGATTATTTTTAATTAATAAAAAAACTGTTCTATTTTCCCTTGGCAGCATTACCTGCCCAGGTTCAACGGGTATGATCTCAGCCAGCTAAATGCAGGCACCCCTTTGAGATGTTCAGCAAAAATATCAAAGAATAATTTTGTTACCTAATTAAATCAGAAATAGTTTTTACGGGGTGAAAAGTATCTGATGGAACTTCAATAAATATACTATTCCATGAAGCCATCCCTCCATTCCATAACCCTGGCCATTCCAATATTTTAATTTTTGATACCCCCAGTGTCTTTTCGCTCACCATAAACCGCTTGTCATCCCTAAAATCATACAGCGAAAATTTTTCGCCTTTGTGATTGGTGATCCCGCAGACCATCATGACAGGGTTAAAATGCGTGCTGTCCTCAATAGCTTTTTGATGATCCTTATTATTGGAATTAAGCTCAACCCCTTCGATAATTTGAAGACTTTTACCGCGTGCATCTTTTTTCCAGAATGGTCCTCCTCCTTTTGCTCCTTGATTCGGAATCATTCCACAAATACGAATAGGCCTGTAGAGATAATCATATAAAATTTCATTTGTCATTTTACCAGACTCATCAAGTCTATACTCTGAGTCAAAATGTAACTTAATGAAGTTAATTATTTCATTAAAGTTTGCCTCTGATTTGTAGTGCTCTAGATTCGACAAGTGATTGAAAATTTCATGTTGAATATTTAGTAAATGTCCTGCTAAAATCTGCATCCATTTCTTGCCTTCCTCATTGGCTTCTGTAAGAAGAATATTATCAATATTTTTAATCCAAATGTAATCTGCATCCAATTGATTTAAATTCTCTAATAAAGCACCGTGTCCTCCTTTTCGGAAGGCAATTTTTCCTTTTTCATCCCGTACCCACTCATTTTGATCATTTAAAAACGGTGTGTCTGTAAGCAAATGCTGGTAAGAATAATCCACACTAAAATCTTTAGACAGATCTGGGGAAAGCTTAGCCCTGAAGTCAGCTTCAGCAGCCTCAAAAGCAGTTCTGTTTTCCTTATCAATAGTGAGGTGAATTGGGATGGCTTGGTGTTTTTGACCTAACTCAAATGCCTCCAATAGTTGAGCTTCAAAAGCAGTCCATTGTGTTCCTTGATCATCTACAAAAAAGGGGATTAACGCCTTGGGAAGACGGGGATAACCCAATCCTTCCATGCTTAAAACTATAGATACAAGTGCATCAAAAAACTCAACATCATTATTTAATGGAATACTAGCATCCTGAATGATCTTAGCATAAGCAGACGTATAAAATGGAAGTTTTTTTAGCTCTTTAAATAATTTAAAAATTGAATTTCCTTCTTCAGAATCACAGTAGGTATCGAAATCAAATCCTTCACCTGATTTTGCTTCTTGATAAGCAAAAAAAGGAGCAAACATTCTACTAGCAGCCCCAGATGCAGGCACAAATTTCATCCATGTATAGTTCTCTTTCTCTTTCATGAAATTGTCAATCGCTTCTGTTAATGCGCTGGAAGTTAATTTCTGTATTCCATTCCCTAAAGTCGCTGGACTAATTTCTTTACGAATAACTGTTCCATGGATCAAAAACTCGTACTGCCTTTGAATCAATTCAATTGATCTATTACTATTTTCGAGTTGTTCAAAATCTGCTTTGGTCAAAGGTTTCATTTAATCAATAAATTTTTTAATACTTTTTGAGCTTGTTTCATACGGGACTCGTGTGTGCCTTTTAAGATAGTAAAAGGAAGGTTTTTATTTAAAAGCGATTCTCTAAATGAATCAAACATATCTTCCCTATCATCTGGGCGATCCCTCAAATCATCTTCTTGCCAAGGTACATCAATATGGGTTAAAAAATAATAATCGTAATGAAAACTATTTGCCCATTGTTTGATTCTGGAATCACAAAAACCCTTAAAATGAGTTTCAGACCAAACCTTTGTGACTAATACATTTGTGTCACAAAAAAGAAAATCATTTGCCGTTGAAGTCAGTTTGTTTTCTGCATCTATTTGTCCCTTGACAATTTGAATTAAATCTTCTTTAGTACAGACTTCCCCTGTTAAGTCCCATTTATCTTGAAGATAATCCCGAGCGAATTCTGGCACCCAATTTGTTTTATACTCATTCGCTAAAGCCTTAGCTAAAGTAGTTTTCCCTGTTGATTCTGGACCATAAATGACGATTTTTAAGCAGTCTGACTTCTGCTGTTGTAAGTGTTCTTCCATTCGATGTAACCAAAGATTGCGATTAGCGTAAAGATAAGGTACTGAAAACTAGTCAAAGCTAGTCCTTTATAGAGATACATAGGGATAGATATGAGGTCTCCTATAATCCAAAAAATCCAATGAGCAATTTTTCGTCGTGCCATCAACCACATCCCAACAAAAAATAAAGCTGTCGTAAGGGTATCTAGAGGTGCGCTCCATGTGTTCCACTTTCCGAAAAACCCATACAACCCTCCAACAAATAGAAGGGAGAGCATAAAAAGAAAAAAGCTCCATTTGTTTTCTGAAGCAGACATCTTGTCAATTTGGTGAACTAATATCCCTCCCTTTTGCCTAGTCCAAAAAATCCACCCATAGATACTCATTACAAAGTAGTACGCATTGATTAGAAAATCACCTAATAAGCCAGCTTTAAGGAGAAGGTATACATAAATTGCAGTTGAAATCATCCCGGTAGGATAAACCCAGATCTTATCTTGTTTAGCGAACCACACACTTGATAAACCTGTAAAAACTGCTAGTCCCTCAAGCACAATATCGATTGTTGAGTAAGTCCTGTAAGGGTCAATTAAAAAATCAAAAATCGGGTTCATACTTACTGCGGTCTCCTTTGACCAATTTAAGGTGTAACATCACTGCCTCTTCTTCTTCAAAAGTACTTCTAATCAATGGAATTAATGATGACATAACATCGTCATACTTTCCATACACCTGTGTACTTAAAGGATTTTCAATGACTATAAATCCAGTACTTCTAATACTTTGGATAAAATTTTTTATAGCAGGGATATAAGAAGATTTTAAAGGGGTCAAGGTAAGTTCTACTGATATTTTCACAGATTTAAATTTTATAAATAATAGTATTAATGTAAGGGTATGTCAATTTTTTATCTTGTTGCAAGGGTTAAAAAATAATGATCAAAGCGTCTAAAGTGAAGAGAAAACTGGGTTGTTTTATCTTCTTGAATTACCAAACCGATACCACTTTTACTTTCCTTTTTAAAAAGCTTAACACATAGCTGTTCTCTAAAAATGAGCCCTGGTTTTTTATACAATTTATATAGTGCTTCTTTTGCTGTCCAAACTTGAGTAAGGTAAATAACCTCATCCATTTCAAAAGGAGTAGGAATTTCTGAATTATGTAAAAACCGTGACGAAATTCGCTTTATCTTGTCTTTGTAATGTTCTAAATCAATTCCGACAGAATTAGTGGATATTACCACTGCAGCAAGGTTTTTTGTGTGGCTAATTGAAATGAATCGTCCGTCAGTAAGGTAAGGTGCCCCAATGCTATCATACTGATGCATTTCAGGTGAAATCTCTAACAATTTAAGCAATTGGCGGATCGCCAAATAGCCCTTTCTATGAACTTTGCTCTTACGTTGGGAAAGACGCTGAAGTGCTTGAGCTGAAAGTGTAAGCCCAATGTTCAAATCGGCCTCAGATTCAGTAATTTCCCAAAGGACCATTTCAGTATCTACTCCTATAATTTCACGATAACATACAGGCATTTGTTATTAAGATAGAAAGATTGTAATTTCGCTCCCTCAAACAAAGGTACAACTATGGATTCTAAAACCGCAAACTACATACCATATAAAGTAAAAGACATCTCCCAAGCTTCTTGGGGGCGAAAAGAAATTACTCTAGCAGAAAAGGAAATGCCAGGCTTAATGGCATTAAGGGATGAATACGGCCCTTCCCAACCTCTACAAGGAGCTCGTATTGCTGGATGTTTACACATGACCATTCAGACCGCAGTGCTCATTGAAACCTTGGTCGCCCTAGGGGCAGATGTAACTTGGAGCTCCTGTAATATTTTCTCTACTCAAGATCATGCTGCTGCTGCTATTGCTCAAGCAGGAATACCTGTCTACGCTTGGAAAGGAATGAATGAAGAGGAATTTGACTGGTGTATAGAACAAACCTTATTTTTTGGTGAAGATCGTACACCTTTAAACATGATACTAGATGATGGAGGAGATTTAACCAATATGGTTCTGGATCAGTTCCCTGAGCTTGTTAAAGATATTCGTGGTCTTTCAGAGGAGACCACCACAGGTGTTCATCGTTTGTATGAACGTATGAAAAACGGAACCCTACCACTTCCTGCTATCAACGTAAACGATTCAGTAACAAAATCAAAGTTTGACAATAAATACGGATGTAAAGAAAGTGCCGTAGATGCTATTCGCAGAGCTACCGATGTTATGCTTGCGGGAAAACGAGTGGTTGTGTGTGGATATGGTGATGTTGGAAAAGGAACGGCCGCCTCCTTTAGCGGTGCGGGAGCTATCGTAACAGTGACTGAAATTGACCCTATCTGTGCACTTCAAGCTGCCATGGATGGATACGAAGTAAAAAAACTGTCAACTGTAATTGCTAATGCAGACATTGTTTGTACCGCTACAGGAAATAAAGACATCCTAAAAAAAGAATATTTCTTGAATATGAAAGACAAGGCCATTGTGTGTAATATTGGTCATTTTGATAATGAAATTGATATGGCTTGGTTGAACGAAAACTACGGTCATACAAAATCAGAAATCAAACCTCAGGTAGATTTGTATACTTTAGAAGAAGGTAAACAAATCATTGTGCTTGCAGAAGGACGCTTGGTCAATTTAGGCTGTGCTACAGGACATCCTAGTTTTGTAATGAGTAATTCTTTTACCAATCAGACATTGGCTCAAATTGAATTATGGTCCCACACTGGTCAATATGAAAATAAGGTTTATATGCTTCCAAAACATTTAGACGAAAAAGTTGCCGCCTTACACCTAACTCATTTGAGTGTAGAACTGGAAACCCTTTCAGAAGAACAAGCTAGTTATATTGGTGTAACTGTAAAGGGTCCTTACAAGCCCGATTATTATAGATACTAAACCGCAATTTTAAATATTTAGGATTACCCCTAATAAAAAACCCCGCATTTGCGGGGTTTTAAGTATATAAGTTAGCGCTTTTAAGCTTCGAAGGGAACCACAGAAACAAATGACTTGTTGTCTCTTTTCTTGGTGAACTTTACGATTCCATCCACCTTAGCGTGAAGCGTATGGTCTTTTCCCAAGTAAACATTTTCACCAGGATTATGAGCTGTTCCTCGTTGACGAATTATGATATTCCCCGCACGTGCAGCTTGACCACCAAAAATTTTAACACCTAAGCGTTTCGATTCTGATTCTCTTCCGTTTTTCGAACTCCCTACTCCTTTTTTGTGTGCCATGATCGTATGGTTTTATTTGTTTATTTTGAAAGGGCTTTAATCAGATCTGCTTTTTTCATCGCTGAGATCCCTTCAATTCCTTTCTTTTTAGCTTCTTCTTTTAATTGAGCCACAGTTAATTTACTGTGGTCTGTTGACTCAGTTTTTTTTGCGGTTGGTTTAGCTTCTTTTTTAACAGCTGGCTTTTTTTCTGCTTTAGGCTTGGGAGCTTCTGCTTTTGCAGGAGCTGCTTTAGATTTTGAACCGCTGGTTTGAATTTTTTCAATTACCAATTCAGTCAATGCTTGACGGTGACCATTCTTAACACGGTACCCTTTTCGTCTTTTCTTTTTAAACACGATGACTTTGTCTCCTTTGAGGTGACTCACCACTTTTGCTTCAATAAAAGCTCCAGTGATAGCCGGGGCGCCAATTGTGACTTTTTTTCCATCATCTAGCAAATAAACTTTATCAAAAGAAACCTTTGCTCCTTCTTTATCTGCCAAACGGTGTACAAAAAGCCTTTGGTCTTGCACAACTTTAAATTGCTGCCCTGCTATTTCTACAATTGCGTACATTTTAGTTTGTTTTTATGGACGGCAAATATAACGAATTTTAAAACAAAACAAACTTTTTATTCTTTATTCCTTATACCCTAAGGAGTACTTTCCAGGACCCGTAAAATAAAGTGTAATAAATGCGATTAGATACATTAAAGATTTTTCTTTTTGAGAAAAAGGATCTCCGTCATGTACAATAACAAATGCCACTAGCATAGTGATGGTAGGAAATAAGGTCATCAAACGTGTCTTCCAGCCTATAATGAGTAGTATTGGTGCTACGAATTCACCAACAACTGCAAGTATTAAAGAAGAAGCTGGCCCAATACCAATTGGATCAGCAAATTCAAAGTTTCCTTGGATGAGTTTTAAAAATTTTCCATAACCGTGTGTCATTAGGCTAATAGAGAAACCAAGCCGTAGAATTAAAAGACCAAGATTTACTGAGGAGTTTTTCATTATGATGGGGTTTAATTGTCATTAAAAGTAATTATTTTTTTAAATATGAGCGAACAGTATATTCAAGGCCCTCTTCAAAAGAGGTTTTTGCTTTCCATCCTAAATTCTTTTCTATTTTACTTGCATCAATAGCGTATCGAAAATCATGACCCAAACGATCTGTTACAAATCGAATCAATCCTTGAGAGGTGCCTTCTTTACGTCCTAAAATTCGATCTATGACATCAATTAACCGATAAACAATATCAATATTTCTCAATTCATTGTTGCCTCCTATAGCGTAAGTTTCTCCTAATTTACCTCGATGTAAGATCAGGTCTATGGCTTCGGCGTGATCTTTTACAAATAACCAGTCACGGATGTTTTCTCCTTTGCCATAAACTGGTAAGGGCTTTTGGTTAATAATGTTTTCAATCATTAGTGGAATGAGCTTTTCAGTATGTTGATCAGGGCCATAATTATTGGAACAATTTGAGAGCACTACAGGCAAACTATAGGTGTGGAAATAAGCGCGTACCAGATGGTCTGATGCTGCTTTAGATGCAGAATAAGGAGATCGAGGATCGTAAGCAGTTTCCTCTGAAAATTGACCTTCAGCTCCCAAACTACCATATACCTCATCGGTAGAAATATGATAAAAGCGTTGATCTTGGATAGTATTTCCCCAATTTTGTCGAGCCGTCTCCAGAAGGTTTAGGGTTCCTTGTATATTGGTTTGGGCAAATCCAAAGGGATCTTTAATCGAATTGTCTACATGGGATTCTGCAGCAAGGTGAACTACTGCATCAAAATTGTGAGATTTAAATAAATTTTGAAGAAGATCAAAATCATTGATGTTCCCGTGAGCAAAATGGTAATTTGAAGCACTTTCACATTCCTTAAGATTATCTAGATTTCCAGCATAAGTCAGTGCATCCAAATTTACTATCTGCGTCTTTGGATACCTCGATACCATTCTTCTTACCACATGGGAACCTATAAATCCTGCTCCTCCTGTTATTAAAATTGTTTTAAAGGTTTCTATCACTTTTTAAAATTTGAATACATTTTTTTAAACTGTCCTGCCACTTTGGAATGGTAATCCCTAAGTCTTTTTCTATGCATTGGATATCCAAGATACTGTGTTTTGGGCGTTTTGCTAAAGTGGGGTAGTCTGAACTTGGAATTCCTTGTATTACAGTAGTTGGCTCTACTTCATTGACAATCGTTTCAGCAAACACTTTCCAACTACACACGCCCTCATTGGCATAATGTAAAATGGGAAAGTTATAGATTGTGTCGTTTGAAATGAGTGTGAGAATCGTTCTTGCCAAATCCAGTCCATAAGTGGGTCTGCCCCATTGGTCGTCAACGACCTTTAGTGATGATTTTTCTTGAGCTAGGTGGGCTATGGTTTTTACAAAGTTGGTTGCAAAAGGGCTAAACAACCAAGAGGTTCTTACTATCACATTTGAACAACGGCTCGTTGAAAGGAGCGTTTCACCCTCCAATTTTGATTTCCCATAGATCCCTAAGGGGTTTGTTGCTGCCGCTTCGGTATAGGGTTCAGTAGATTGTCCATCAAAAACATAATCGGTAGAGAAATGAATGATTGAAAGGTTTTTATGCTCAGTAAAGTCAATTAGATTTTGAATCCCGTCTACGTTAATTTTAAAGGCATTTCCTTCCTCTTTTTCTGCTTGATCAACCGCTGCATAAGCCGCGCAATTGATGATCCCGTCAAAAGGTTTTCGCTTAAACCAATTTGAAATCGTTTCCAATCGAGTAATGTCTACTTCATTTTTCTTAGCAAAATATAAATCTACTTTAGGGAATTCTTTGGCCACCGCATGAAAACACTGCCCCAATTGGCCCGAAGCTC
>JAQWHT010000133.1 GCA_029249225.1 Flavobacteriaceae bacterium | reverse complement strand
ATTTGTGGAATAGGCTTAGACCAGTTCATTTCGAGTTTCAATGCTAATTGATTTTCCCGGTTGGATCACATTGACTAATATTAGTCCTATAGTAACCGCTGTGAGTGTTGTGATCAAATAAGTAAGAATGGTTCTTCCTCCCATTTGGGAAAGTTTGGAGATATCCTTTAGGTCAGACACCCCTTTAATTAAAGAAGCTAAAATCAGAGGTACTGCAATCAGTTTGAGCAAGTTGATAAAGATAGTACCGAATGGCTTAATATAATCTTTAATAAATCCAGGACCATTAGGAACAAAGGATAAAAAAGCTCCGAATAGCACTCCAAGCCCCATTCCTATTAATATTTTCCAATTTAAAGCTAGTTTTTTCATTTGAGGTAGTGGGTTATATTTTATTGGTTCGTTTGAGTAATTTAAAGTCCGCTAGAACTAATGCAGCCATAGCTTCAACTATTGGTACTGCCCTTGGTACTACACAAGGATCGTGCCTTCCTTTTCCTTGCATCTCTACTGAATCGCCTTTGGAGTTAATCGTCTCTTGCTTTTGCATGATGGTTGCAACAGGTTTGAATGCTACGTTGAAATAAATATCCATTCCGTTTGAAATCCCACCTTGGATTCCTCCAGATTTATTGGTTTTTGTTGACCCGTCTGTATTAAATAGATCATTATGTTCACTTCCCTTCATCGTTGTTCCATTAAAACCACTTCCGTATTCAAAACCTTTAACGGCATTGATGGAAAGCATGGCTTTACCTAGTTCGGCGTGAAGTTTATCAAAAACTGGTTCACCGAGACCTACGGGTATATTTTTGATCACACAAGTTACGATACCTCCTATGGTATCTCCTTCTTTTCGAATTTGCTTAATGTATTCTTCCATTTCCAAAGCTTTAATTGGATCAGGACAGCGCACAGGATTATTTTCAATTTCAGACAAATCAACTTTTGAGGGGTTTGCCTCTAATTTAATTTTTCCCACAGCTGAAACATAAGCATTAATGCTCAAGGGATTTAAAAACTGTTTTGCAATGGCACCAGCCACTACCCTACTAGCAGTCTCACGTGCAGAACTTCGACCACCACCTCGATAATCACGAATTCCATATTTTTCATCATAGACATAATCTGCATGAGAGGGGCGATAACTGTCTTTTATATGAGAGTAATCTTTGGATTTTTGATTGGTGTTATGGATAGCAAAACCGATAGGTGTGCCCGTTGTTTTCCCATCAAATATTCCTGAAAAAAACTCAACCTCATCTGGTTCTTTACGTTGAGTTACAATTGCGGATTGTCCAGGTCTACGGCGATTTAAATCATGTTGAATTGCATTTAAATCAAGTTCAATACCCGCTGGGCAACCATCGATCACTCCTCCAATTGCTTTTCCATGGGATTCACCAAAAGTGCTAAGTTTGAAAATAGTGCCGTATGTATTACCTGCCATAGTTTTGTTTTAAGAGTCAAAGATAAAACTAAAGTTTTGGATTGACTTTTAGGAGTTGCTTTTTTTAATCAAAGCGTCATGTAGTATGCTGATCGGATGCAAACTTACTCTTCCTGTACCCTCTTGAATCTGATGGCGACAACTAGTTCCATTTGCCGCAATAACTGTCTCAGAGTTGGCTTTTCGAACTGCTGGGAACAATCGCTCCTCTCCTACTTTCATACTGACTTCATAATGTTCTTTTTCATAACCAAACGAACCTGCCATACCACAACACCCGGTGTTTAAAAATGTTACAGTATAGTTTATTGGAAGATTAAGCATCTGGAAGGTTTCAAAAGGTTTTCCCAATGCTTTTTGATAGCAATGGGCATGAATCTTAATTTCTTTAGTGTCGGTATGGAAATACTCTGACTGAATCACTCCCGCTTCAATTTCTTTAGCAATAAAGGTTTCAACAAGCATGCAATTTGAAGCCAATAGTCTTGAAGCTTCAGGAAAAGAACTCAATTTGGGATACTCATCCTGAAAGGTGTATATTGCAGAGGGTTCGATCCCTAGTAAAGGAGTGTCTTCTGTTATCAATTTACTATATAAAGAAATGTTGTGGTCTGCACATTGCCTCGCTTGATCCAAAAATCCTTTAGAGATGTAAGTCCTTCCACTTTCTGTTGGGCTTAAAAACTTAACTTGATAGCCTAAACCTCGAAGCAATTCCACCGCTGCTTTACCTATATGGGTTTCATTATAATTAGAAAATTCATCTAAGTATAAATAAACACTTTTACTTCCCTTCGTTAACTCATTGTTATTAAGTTGTTTGTATAAACTTTTTTCGAGCTTAGGGAGACTTCTTTTAGGGTGAATACGCAACAAGAAAGCAACTAGCTTTTTAGTAGTGTTTTGATTAAATAACGCATTCTGTACAGCTCTAAATGGCTGGGTTAACTGGTTTATTTTACCAAAGTATGCAAATAATTTATCCCTAAGAGCACTTCCATTTGTTTTTTGATAGTGGTAAAGAAACTCTGCTTTGTAAGTTGCTACATCTACACTGCTAGGGCATTCAGTAGCACAAGCTTTACAGCTAAGACATAAATCAAACACTTCTTTTAATTCCCTACTGTCAAAGGCATTGGGTGTTTTATTTTGAGTTAAAACCTCTCGAAGCACATTAGCCCTACCCCGTGTATTGTGTTTTTCATCTCGAGTCGCACGATAACTCGGGCACATCGTTCCTTGAGGTGAAACAGAACGACACTTTCCTGCTCCATTACATTTTTCTGCCGCTCTTAGAAGACCCTGATCTGATGAAAAATCAAATGCAGTGTTAAAAACTGGTGTTTTTTCAATCTCAGTTCTCAAATTTTGATCCATTGGCAATGAATCAACGATTTTACCTGGATTGAATATTTTATGTGGATCAAAAAGCCTTTTAATTTCTTTAAACAGCGAATAATTTTTAGCACCTACCATTAAAGGGATAAACTCAGAACGCACAATTCCATCGCCGTGTTCGCCGCTGAGAGCTCCTTTGTATTTTTTAACCAAATGTGCTACAGCTAATGTAATTGCCCTAAAATCTTGTTTTCCTTTTTGGGTTTTTAAATTTAGAATGGGTCTTAGATGCAGTTCACCTGCGCCAGCATGTGCATAATACACAACTTCCTGATCAAATTTTTTCATGAGTCCCTGAAAATCTTCAATATAATTTGCGAGTTTTTCCAAAGGAACCGCTGTGTCTTCAATACAAGCAACTGCTTTTTTATCCCCAACTAGATTGCCTAACAACCCAAGACCTGCATGCCTCAGTTCATTTGCTTTTTCAATCTCTGTATCCCATAATTGTACTGCAGCATAACTCAGCTGAGTACTCTCTACGGTCTTTTGCAAGTTTATTAGTTGTTTTTTTAAAGAGTCGAAACTTTCATCTCTTAACTCCAGCAATAGTATGGCTTGTGGATCCCCTTCAATAAACTCTCGGTGCTGTTGATAACCAGGGTGTTCTTTCGTGCAGTCCAATATAGTTTTATCTATTAATTCACAAGTGAATAATTGATGTTGCATTACGGGAACCACTGCCTTCATTGCCTTACTGATACTCTCAAAATGAAGAGCTAAAATCACAGTTGCCTTTGGAGGTAATGGCTCAAGCTGTAAAGTTATTGATGTAGTGAAAGCCAACGTACCTTCACTTCCAGTCAATAACTTTGAAAGATTAAAATCACTCCCGTTTGAATTGAAGGGTTTTTGTTTTATCAATGCATCTAATGCATAGCCAGTATTTCTTCTGTGGACACTTGCTTCAGGAAATTCCTGCAAAATTTCTTGTTGAACCGCTTTGTCAGACAAAGTTTGATAAAAATAGGCGTAAATTCTTCCTTCAAGACTTGATTCTTCTGTTTTGTCTATGAATTCTTCATTGTTTAAAGTTTTAAAAATAACGTGTGAACCATCTGACAAAATTGTTTCTAATTCAACAACCTGATCGCGTGTAACTCCATATCTGATGGAAGTGGTTCCGGATGAATTATTTCCAACCATTCCACCCATCATACAATAAGCAGAGGTAGATGTATTAGGTCCAAAAAATAAATTAAACGGTTTTAAATAAGCATTTAATGCATCTCGATTAACACCCGGTTGTACCCGAACTGTGTTTTCTTGAGTGTTCAACTCTATAATTTTGGTAAAATGCTTGGACACATCTACAACAATGCCCTCCCCTACGCACTGACCAGCTAGAGAAGTACCTGCTGTTCTTGGAATTAGACTCGTATTATGTTTTTTTGCAAACTGAATGAGTAATTTAAGATCCTTAGAGTTTTTAGGGTAGGCTACTGCTAAGGGAAGCATCTTGTAAACAGAAGCATCAGTAGCGTAAAGTTTTTTGTGCAAGTCGTCCAACTCAAGTTCTCCCTCCAATTTTTGACTCAGACTTTTAAAATATTCTTGCACCCCTTTATTATTAAATCCTAGCTAAAATAAGGATAAGTTTTCCATGTTCCTTTTCAATTACGTAAATTCGTAGCATGTTTATTAATTCTATGAAAAATACACTTTTTACCTTATTCTCTGCCCTAGTAGTTTTATGTTCCTGTCAGAACTCTGGAGGGAATCTTAAAATTAAAGGGACTGCAGATTTAGATGATGGTAGTAATATATACCATATTGTTGCGGACCTAAATAACCAACCAAAAGTTTTGGATACTTTGAAAGTAACCAAAGGTCAATTTAATCTGGTTGCCGAAAATGAATCCCCAAGCATTCACTTCTTGCAAATTGAAGGAATACAAGGCACCTTCCCCTTTGTTGCAGAAAAGGGCACTGTTTTGGTTGAATTATATAAAGACAGCTTAGGATCTTCAAGAGCTACAGGTACCGTATCTAATAACGACTTCATGAAGTATAAATCTGAAACTCAAGTTTATATTTCATCAATTAATGCTATTGGGAATGATTTGCAACAAGCCACGATTTTAAAGGACTCTTTATTGGCTGAAGATTTGAAAGAACAATATGAAGATGTTAAAGATCAGATTCAGGAATACGAACTAAATTTTATTAAATCAGCTCCCAATTCATTTATTTCTATTTTAATTTTAGAGCGTTTTGTAGCCAATAACATAATTCAAATTCCAGAGGCTAAACAATTGTTTGATGGTTTTAACGATCGGATCAAAAACACCCCTTCTGGCACTGCTATTAAAGAAATATTAAATCAAGCTCCTAAAGCTGAAGTAGGTCAAATAGCACCCTTTTTCGAGGGTCCAAACCCAGAAGGCGGAAGGTTTAATTTAGAAGATAAGTTAGGAAAGGTAACCATCATCGATTTTTGGGCAAGTTGGTGCAGACCCTGTCGTGTAGAAAATCCTAATTTAGTTCGTCTTTACAACAAACACAAAGACAATGGCTTACAAATTATTGGTGTTTCCCTAGACCGTACTAAACCTAAATGGGTTCAAGCAATCGCAGACGATGGATTGATTTGGGAGCACGTTTCTAATCTTCAATTCTGGAATGATCCTATCGCTAAGCTCTACCAAGTGTCTGCTATTCCTGCAACTTTTATCTTAGATGAGAATGGTGTGGTTGTTGCAGGAATACTGCTTTATAAGCAG
>JAQWHT010000126.1 GCA_029249225.1 Flavobacteriaceae bacterium | reverse complement strand
ATTTTGGTAAGGAGGATGCCTCAAAAATGATCCTCCAATCAGTTTCCAAAACCAAGGCCATTTTCGTTCTGAGCCAATTGCCGAATGAATTCCTCCAAAACCTTTACCCTTTCTACAAAAATTTTGGAAAGCTTCTCTTTGATCTTGATTTTCAAAAGCCTCGTTATTGGTATTTGAAAATAGAACTGCATCAAAATTCATGATTTCAGAATCTGTAAAAATTTCTGGGTCATTGCTCACGACACTTTCTACTCCCATGGATTTGCAAATTTTTTCAATAGCGGAAACACTGGCAGCAATATTTTCATGAACATAGCCTTCACCATTTTTTGTGTAAATCAATAACTTTTTCCCGTTGTATTTATTTTCTTGAGCTAAACTGGTGCCAATGCAAAAGAGTAGTAAGAGGCTCAATATTGTTTTTAAAAAACGACTGTTGTGTAAAGAAATCATTGTTTTTGGTTTTTAAAATTTGATATCTATAGGAACGCCAGCGACGAGGTTTATAAAAGTACTTTTTCCTTTGTAAACTAATTTTGTTTGTGTGTTTATTTTTGAAGTTAGCTGAAGATCGCTTGGAGTATTGTTTTCCCACTTTAAATCTACTGTAATATTCCCTCTAGCTTTAAGTCCTCTAACGGATCCATTTTTCCAACTGGGCGGTAAAGCAGGGAGTAATCGAATAATTCCTGGTTCGTGAGATTGAATCAGTATTTCGGCAACCCCAGCAGTATAACCAAAATTACCATCTATTTGAAAAGGGGGGTGGGCATCAAATAAATTTGAAAAAATTGATTTTTCAAAAAGTAATTGAATGTGTTCTTGAGCCATTTCCCCATCCATAAGACGCGCAGCACAATTGATTAACCAAGCTCTACTCCATCCAGTACCTGCGCCTCCATTTTTTAATCTATAGTCAAGAGTTTTTTGAACAGCTTCAAATAATTCGGGTGTTTTAGAAAGACTGACTTGATCTCCTGGATGGAATCCGTAGAGATGGGACATATGCCTGTGTCCCGGTTCAAGCTCCTCATATTCTCTGTCCCATTCCAAGATACGTCCGTCACTTCCCAACTGAAATCCAGGACGAAGTTGAGCTAATTGAGTTTTTATCTTAGTTATCCATTCACTTTCATGATTTATTAATGCTGCAGCATGAAGATAGTTCGTGAACACTTCGGTAACAACTTGTTGGTCCATGGCACTCCCTAAACAGCTTGCCACGTGATTTCCTTCAGAGTCTATATATCGATTTTCTGGAGAAGTAGAAGGAGCTGCAATTAAACTGCCATCTCGTTGATCCTCTATCAGCCAATCACTATAAAATTGAGCTACAGCCTCAATGGCAGGAAAGGCGCGTGTCTTAAGGAACTGCATGTCTTGAGTAAATAAATAGTGTTGCCAATAGTGTTGAACCATCCAGCCACCAGCGCCAAAGGAAGCACCCCAATAGGCCGTTGGAGCTCGAAGCCATGTAGGTGCCCAAATATCAGTTGCGTGAGGTAAAAAAGAACCTCTTGCTCCAAAGTTTTTTTGTGCAGTAATTCGCCCACTTTCTATCAAACGATCTAGATAGTCAAATAAGGGAGTGTTTAATTCATCAAGTTGTGTGAGATTGGCAAGCCAATAATTCATTTGCAGGTTGATATTAAGATGGTAATCTGCGTTCCATGGGGCATTAATGTGAGGATTCCAAAGTCCTTGAAGATTTGCGGGTAGTGTTCCTTCTCTTGAAGAGGCGATTAGTAAGTATCGTCCGTAGTGAAATAAAGTTTGCTGTAATTCCAAATCAATAGCCCCTGTTTTTACAGCCTCCATACGCTTGTCTGTTGGAATATTTTGTAAGCTATTGTCCGTTATCAAATCGAGTACGACTCGATTAAATAATGACTGGTGGTCTTTAACGTGAGTTTGTTTTATTTCTTCCAGCGATTTACTTACTAAGGCATTTAGTTGTCTTTTATTTTGATTTTTGAAGTCTTGAATGTAGAACGAGGAATTAGAAACAATCCGTAATTCAAGTTCTTTAACCCCTTTTAATTCTAAACTTTTTTCGCTGGTAGTAAGGGTACCTCCAACAATAGATGGTTTTACGATGGTTTGAAATTGAACTCCTTTTAAAATTGGATTGGGCAAAGAATTAAACGCTCCTTTGCGTTGGGTAATTTCACCTTCCATAAAAAGATTTCCCTTTTCGGTATATGTTTTTGATGTATCAACTCCTTCATCCATTGGACGATTTAGTTTGATACTTCCATTTAACCCATTTGGATGTTCACTTTTGATTTTAATAATCAAGATTTGATTTGGAGCAGAGACAAAGGCCTCTTGAGTTACCTTAAACCCCTCAGATTTATAGAAAACGGAAGCCAGAGCTTTATTTAGATTCAACATTCTTTTGTAGTCAGTTATATTGTTATGTTTAAGTTGAATAAATAAATCACCAAGAGTTTGATGAGAACGGACCACTGTTTTACGTGAGAACTTCTCTACCAATAGTGAGTCTGCTGCTTTTGCATTTCCTTTAATTAATAGTTGCCTAATCCTTTTTAGGTCCTTGGGAGTTCCATCAGGATGATCCCAACTGGTATCATTGGGCCAAAGCGAGTCATCGTTGAGTTGAATCCTTTCATTGATTGGATTTCCAAAAACCATAGCACCTAGTCGGCCGTTTCCAATTGGAAGTGCTTCTTCCCAAACGGAGGCCTCTTGTTCATACCAGAGTATTTCTTGTTGCGTATTTAATTCATCTGATTCATGATTACAACTCAGAATAATGAGTACGAAACATAATTTTAAAAAATGAGTAGTATAGTTCATGATCAAAATGTTTTAGGTAATTTGTTCTTAGTATTTAAATTTAAAGAAATAATTGGGAATCGATTATGGAAACTAAACCTTTTAATATTAATCGCAGACACTTTCTGAAGGGAGCATTTGCCTCTTTAGTGCTTTCAACTTATGGTCTTTACGGATTTGATTTAATGAATCCATTAAAATCGTATCGTGTCGGTTTAATTGGTACGGGATGGTATGGAAAAAGTGATTTATTTCGTTTGATGCAGGTTACCAAAGTTGAGGTGGTTTGCCTTTGTGATGTAGATCGTAATCAATTAACCAAAGCAGCTGACCTAGTTCAGAGTAGGAACCCCTCTCTGAAGCGCCCTCAGCTTTACCGAGACTATAAAGAAATGTTATCAGAACATGAATTAGATATTGTTCTAATCGGAACTCCCGACCACTGGCATGCACTTCAAGCTATTGCAGCCATGGAGGCAGGTGCACATATCTATCTTCAAAAACCTATTAGTGTTGATGTAGTTGAGGGAGAAGCAGTAGTAGCTGCTGCTTCAAAGTATAATCGGATCGTACAGGTTGGATTACAAAGAAGGAATACGCCTCATTTGTTAGAAGCAAAAAAAAATATAATTGACACAGGAATGCTAGGAAAAATAGCTCATGTTGAAATGAATTGCTATTATCATATGAAATCTATTGCTAATCCTCCACTGCAGGAAGTGCCAGAGTATCTTGATTACGACCTCTGGACAGGACCAGCACCTTTAAGACCTTATGATGGTTTACCCCATCGGGGGTGGTGGCGTGCCTTTATGGAATATGGTAACGGAATTGTGGGTGATATGTGTGTACATATGTTTGACACCGCTCGATGGTTATTGGATCTAGATTGGCCAAACCGAATATCCTCTCAAGGGGGGATATACCTCCAAAATAAAGGCAAATCAAACATTACAGATACTCAAACTGCTGTTTTTGAATATGATAATCTTAATTGCATCTGGCAACACCGTACATGGGGTACTCCAGTTGATCCAGAATATCCTTGGGCATTTAAGATTTATGGAGAACAAGGCACATTAGCAGGAAGTCCGATGCAATATGATTTTATTCCAAGAGGTAGAGGAAAAAAAATTCATAAAGACGTTTTGTATGAACGAGAGCAATATCCTAAAGATTTGACTGAAAAAGATATAGAACTTCATGCTGCACCTGCGACTAGACTTCACATGCTGGATTTTTTAAAGAGTATAGAAGGATCAGCTCAACCTAGCGCAAATATTATGGAGGGCCATCGCTCTTCGGCTAGCTGCATACTTGCAAATATTGCAATGAAATTAAATCGTCCTTTGAGTTATGATTCTAAATCACGATTGGTAAAGGGTGATGCTGAAGCAACCAAATTATTGCAGAGACCTTACAGAAAAGGGTGGAGACATCCACTTCCAGAGGACTTTAGTTAAGTGAAATTGATTTTAAAAAAGAAAGACTTTTAGGAACCTGCTCAATAACACTAGAGGATTCATCTTCAATAAACATATAGCGAACTCCCTGTTGGTATGCTTTTTTTACAATTCCTTCAATATCAATTTGGCCCTGACCTAAAATCACATTAGTTTCAACATCTGCACTTCCGGAGTCATTTCCTTGAAGACCTTTTTCCATGTCTTTTAGATGGAGCATAACTACAAAATCAGGATATTTATCTAAGAGTGCAATTGGATCTTCACCTCCATGTGTTATCCAAAACACATCCATTTCCAAAGAGAAATTTTTTGCATTTTGGGCCATATAATCGAATAAAGAACCATATTCATAGGGTCTAAATTCATAACCATGTGCATGATATGCGAGTATAATTCCTTCTCTTTTTAGGACGGCACCTGCCTCATTAAAGACTTTAACTGCTGCCTTGGTGTTTTCGATGTCAAAACGATTTCCGTCGTGTGGAATCCATGAACACATTACAAAGCGAGCTCCATAGCGAAGAGCTTTTTGAGCAACTTTCTCAGGATGATCTCTCAAATCTTCATAACTCGCACCTATACTAATGGGATTGAGTTCATATTTGGTTAGTAATGCTCTAAACTCATTCTCTTTCATTCCATAGGTGCCTCCTCCTTCTATAGTGTTGATGCCCCAATCGGCAATGGTTTTTAATGATTCTTCAATATTGGTATTGAATTGATTTCGAAGACTATAAAGTTGAATTCCAAACTCTTGAGCAAATAAGGTTGGGTCAGAAAACTGTGTAATCAAAATAATAATGAATGATATTTTTAATTTCATTTTCATTTAAATTTTTATTGGAGTCTTGATCTAATTAATGTTTTATACTTTTAATAAAAAATTGCACTTATGAAACTTTTGATTTCTAAATGAGAATTCTAAAATACATAAATTTTAGTTTTTTATTCATTTTCCTATCATGTATTGAACCGGTTACTCCAGAATTTGATTTTGAAGAAAATTTAATCATTATCAACGCATTAGCTACTAATGTTCCTGGTGCAACCAATGTTACGGTTGAAAAAACTTTGATTGAGTTTGGGGACTATAAATCAAAACCAATAAGCGGTTGTTCAATAGATCTAATAAATTCAGATACCAAAGAACGAATCCCCTTTTCTGAAAATGAGGATATCTATTATATTTCTGATGAATTTAAAATTTTACCGGGAACTCGATGGGAAGTTGAGGTCACACTTCCTGATGGCAACATCTACAGATCCACTTCTGAGCAAGCACCAGCAATAGTATCTATCGGTGCTATTTATTCAGAATTTAATCCAGAAATGATTTATGACGAAGTATATGGAGGTTACATTCCTGGTGATATAATAAAGATTGACTTCCAAGATCCCGCCGACGAAAAAAACTTTTATTTATTTCAATATAGAGCTTATCAAGAGGAAATGTACTGTAAGATTTGTGAGGAGAGTATTTTGAGAGATGGCGAATGTCTTGAGGAACCAAATAATCCATTTCTGATGAACAAATATTTTACTTACATATGTGATCAGCGATGCTGGAAAATAACCTACAATAATGAGATAATTGTTTTTGATGATGAATTTACAAATGGGAAAGATATCTCAAAACTTTTAGTGGGAAGAGTGCCCTACGAGACCAAGCAAGACATTTTAGTGGAAATTATCAATATAAATATTTCAGAAAATGCATACAATTACTATAAAGCCATAAAAGATTTAGTAGACAATAATAGTGGATTAAATGCTCCTTTACCTACAGCTTTAGTTGGGAATTTCAATGGAATAACAAATCCTGAAAGTGCTGTTTTGGGGAGGTTTACAGCAGGTTCATCAGAGATAAAATCAGTATTTATACCAAGAAATGATCGATCTGCCAGAACTTTAGGAAACATAAAACTTCCTAGTTCAGAAGCTTATGGCGATCCTATTCCAAATCCAATGACCTACGAAACAGCCTGTGTAGAATCCCCAAATCGCACCTCACTTTTGAGTGAAGAAAAAAGAGTGCTTTTCGGTGAAATTGATACTGGAGATTTGGATTTAGACAAAGACAGTGTTTTAGATCAAGATGATAATTGCATTACTTTTCCAAACCCGGATCAAGCTGATCTCGACACCGATGGTGTTGGAGACCTCTGTGATAATGATAGAGATGGCGACGGTTATATATTATATTATGAAAATATTTGTGACTCAAATGATTTGGATGCTAATCAAACACCAGTAGATACTGATTTAGATTTTATTCCAGATTGTGTGGATACGGATGATGACAATGATGGGTATTCAGATGAATTTGAAGGTATAGCAGAGTCAGATCCTCTGGATGTAGACAGTCTGCCTCTTGATACAGATCAAGATGGATTACCTGATGCCGTTGAGTCTAGAAGACGAACAGATCCTAATAATCCTGATACCGATGGAGATGGTGTAAAGGATGGGGAAGACGACTATCCACGAGATCCAAATAGAAGTTAGATTTGAAACGAAGAAAAACAATATTAACATTATTTCAGGGGCTATTTTTTTTAGTTTCTATCAGTTCGATTCTTGCTCAAGAATATTCGCTTACATTAAATGTAAGTGATATTGAAAACAGCCAACCCTTGGAAGGAGTTACTGTTTTACTTTCACCTTGTAACTGTGGGGGAATTACTAATTCAAGTGGAATTTTTTCAAAGCGGTTGAAAGGGGGTAAATACAATTTGTTAGTGGAGTACTTAGGTTATGGTTCAAAACAACTTACGGTTGACTTGAATTCTAACCAATCTTTTAAGGTTGAAATGCAGATTGAGGAAGAACAGTTGTCGGAAGTTGTTCTTTTAGCTCAAAAGCGGAATCAGAATGTTGAAACACCTCAGATGGGTGTATTGGAACTCAACGTTCGTGATTTAATTAAAGTTCCTACTGTTATGGGAGAATTTGATGTTCTTAAAAGTATTACTCTTATGGCAGGGGTAAACTCCTCTGGCGATGTGAGTAATGGGGTTTCCATACGAGGAGGATCATTAGATCAAAATTTAATGTTATATGACGGAGCTCCAGTTTTCAATCCTACCCATCTTTTTGGATTATTTTCAGTCTTTACGCCCGATGCTATTTCAGGGGTTGATATTTACAGAGCAAATATCCCAGCAAAATACGGAGGTAGAATAGCCTCAGTCATAGAAATTAAAGTTAAAAACCCTTACACTGACGCTCTTAAAATTGAAGGAGGTATAGGCTTAATTTCCAACCGTTTGACGATAACAGCCCCTTTAATTAAAGACAAGTTAATGCTGACAGCGGGTGGTAGGTCAGGATTTAGTGACTTATTGTTTCCTCTCCTAATTCCCAGATTAAAAAATACTCGAGCCAACTTTACTGACAGTACTGTGAAGTTGCTCTACTTGTTGAACTCATACAATCAACTCTCCTACACCAATTTTCTTTCTAATGATTTTTATCAATTAGATTTAATTTCTAATATTGAAAACATTGTTTCCTCTTCAAATCAATACGATTTTAAAACAAGAAACCATACCATCAAGTGGCTGCATACTTTTGAAAACGAAACCAATTTAACTTCTCGTTTGATTTACAGTACTTATACCCCACAAAACCTTTTTCCTGAGATCGATACTGAGAATATTATTCGTTTTGAATCTCAAATTCAATACACCAGTTTACAATCAGAATTTACAAATTCGAAAAATAAGGAGTTAAGTTATTATTCAGGATTTGAAATTAAGCGATATCAAATCAGTCCAGGAGCCTTAAATCCGGGAAATGCAAATTCCATCAATCCTGTAATTCTCAATACAGAGACAGGTTATGAATCATCGGTTTATGCAAACCTAGACTGGAATCCTAATCCAAATTTGGCTTTGTCTGCTGGTTTACGATTGACTCAATTTTCACTTTTGGGCCCATTTGATGAAGCTCAGTACGATTCTAATGGTTTATTTGATGGAGTAATGAGTTTTGGAGCACAAGAAACCGTGTCTAGCTATCTGAATCCTGAACCCCGATTGGGTATTAACTATAAACTTGGTGAGGATACATCTGTCAAGATGAGCTATGCTAGGATTTTTCAGTACCTTCAGAATATATACAATACAAACACACCACTTCCTACCTCCAGATGGAAGTTATCTGATCGTTACATAAGCCCACAAAAGAATAACACTTTTGGACTAGGGTTCTATCAAAACTTTTTAAATTCTAAATTAGAGTTTTCACTCGAAGGTTATTATAGAAAGACAGACAATAACTTGACATACAGGCCTGGAGCAGACTTTTTTCTATCAGAATTTATAGAAAAAGAAATTACACAAGCAGAGGGAAAGTCCTACGGTTTAGAATTGAGCCTAAGAAAAAACCTAGGAAAGGTTAACGGGATATTTAACTATACTTGGTCAAGGAGTCTATTAAAAACGAATGCTGTTGATCCTATTGGAAGGATAAATAACAACAACTGGTATGCCTCAGATTTTGATCGACCCCATACTGTCAACGCTACTGTAAACTTCGAGGGAGATCGGTACAATACATTCAGCTTTAATTTTGTAGGTCAAACGGGAAGACCTTATACCATTGCCAACGGAATATTTGAAACACAAAATGTAACAATTCCAATTTATCTTTATCGAAACAATTCAAGATTGCCTACCTATCACCGTTTGGATTTTTCATGGAAAATAGCCTATAGTAAAGATCCTAAAAGACGTTTTAAGGGAGACTGGACATTCACAGTATACAACCTGTACAGCAGAAATAATCCTTACAACATTTATTACACTCAAAGAAATGGTGGACTTGATGGAGATGTCTTCTTAGGGAGTCCTCTCGGAGCTTATGAACTTTCAATACTTAAAGGGGCACTCGTTTCACTTTCTTATAATTTTAAATTCCAATAAATTCTTTTAAATTTTTAAAAAGTGTACTTTTAAGTACATGGATGAAAATAGAATTTGTTGTTTTGGTGAAATACTTTGGGATCTATTTCCTAAGGGTAAAAAACTAGGAGGGGCCCCATTTAATGTAACGACCTCTCTCAAAAGATTGGGTGAAAACGTAGAATTTATTAGCAGGATAGGCGAAGACAGTTTAGGGGATGAAATTTTAAATCAAATTACAAATCGTGGTATTTCAACTGATTTCATTCAAACCGATCAGTCTCATCCTACAGGAAAAGTAAAAGTTAGTTTGGATTCTAAAGGTGTTGCAGAATACAGTATTGAAACTAATTCTGCTTGGGATTTTATTGAAACCAATCAAAAAACCTTAGATATGGTGAGTAATTCAAAAGCCTTTGTGTTTGGAAGTCTTATAGCTCGCGGTGCCTCTTATCATGCTTTAAAAGAATTTTTGAAAATAGCTAGTTTTAGTATTTTTGATTTGAATTTAAGACCCCCTTACTACAGTGATCATCTTCTGATTGAATTAATGGGTAAAGCACAGATGCTAAAATTCAATGATGAAGAGCTATACTTGATAGCAGACCTGATGAATTCACCATTCCACTCTATGGATCAGCATATTGAGTTTATTGCTAAAGAAACTCAAACAGATGTTATTTGTGTAACTAAGGGCATGTTTGGAGCAGTTTTATATCATAAAAAAAAGTGGTTTTATAACAGTGGCTTTAAAGTCAAGGTGAGTGATACAGTTGGAGCCGGTGATTCTTTTTTAGGTACTTTAATTCATGGTTTGGTATCAAATGATGGTCTTCAATACTCTTTAGATCGAGCTTGCGCAATGGGTGCATTAGTTGCGGGAAGTGTGGGGGCAAATCCAACTACTTCAACGGATGAATTATCAAAATTTATGGGGTCAACAAACTTAGAGTCAACATGAGATCAATTTGTTTATTTATTTTAGTCATTGGTTTTTTAAAACCCATTTACCCTCAGCACTTGACCGCTGAAGAGCTTTTAAATAAAACAATTCAATACCACGATCCTAATTCGTTATGGGATGACTTTAAGGCTTCATTTTACGTGGCCATGGAAACTCCAAAACGTCCGCTGAGAACAAGTGAAATTTCCATAGATCTTAAGCAATCGTTTTTTGATTTATGCGTTCAAGTTGGAGAGAACCAATGGGCCGCTTCCTTAAAAGATGGAGAGTGTCATCTGAGTTTTAACGGCTCCAAAGAAATAAGCCCAGAAATCGAAAAAGAATTTAAGTTGAATTGTGAAAGAGCCGAAATGTATAAGGATTATTACACTTATTTATATGGACTGCCTATGAAGTTAAGAGATCCAGGCACACTTATTGACCCTAAGGTGGTACAAAAAACTAAAAACGGAACCGATTATTGGGTTTTAAAAGTAACATATGAACCTGAAGTTGGTTCTGATACATGGTATTTTTACTTTGATCAAAGTAGTTATGCCCTCAAGCAGTATCAATTTTTTCACGAGGAATCAAAAAATGACGGTGAATATATTATTTTGGAGGATGAAATAAATATTTCAGGAATTAAAATGCCTAAAAATAGAAGCTGGTATTATAATTCTGACGATACCTTTCTAGGAAAAGATATATTGACAAACAAAAAACAAATTGAATAATGGACTTTAAAATTAAAAAACAAATACTAGCATTGATTGTTGCCCTTATAGCTGTGAGTTTCCTTCATGCGCAAGAGCATGATGCCATTATTGGAAAGTGGGACATTGAACTTGAAAATGGAAGCCAAATTCTACCTTCATGGTTAGAGGTTAAATTATCAGGCATCAATACTTTAGTAGGATATTTTGTTGGAGAAAGTGGGAGTAAACGCCCTATTTCAGAAGTTTTTTTTCACGATGGAATAGTTGATTTTAGTATACCTCCTCAATGGGACGGTCACAATTATCTTCATTTTTCTGCCAAAGTGGTTGATAGTAAATTAAAAGGAACTATTATTAGTAGCAAGGGGAAAGTCATGCCTCTTACTGCTGTACGGGCTCCAAAATTGATTCGAACTGATGAAATAGAATGGAGCAAAAGACGTTCTTTATTTGATGGTAAAACA
>JAQWHT010000115.1 GCA_029249225.1 Flavobacteriaceae bacterium | reverse complement strand
CTTCTGAAATAATTTTATCCATAACTCGTTTTACCTTAGATAATTCATTCATTAAATTAATTTTATTATGTAACCTCCCAGCGGTATCTATAAAAACAATGTCTACTTCCTGAGATTTAGCGGATTCGAGAGTTTCAAAAGCTACAGAAGCTGGGTCACTACCCATTTCTTGACGAACCAAAGGAACATTTACACGATCTGCCCAAATTTGTAGTTGGTCTATCGCTCCTGCGCGAAAAGTATCGGCAGCGCCTAACATTACTTTTTTTCCACATGACTTGTAATGATAAGCTAACTTTCCAACAGTTGTAGTTTTACCCACTCCGTTTACACCAACTACCATCACTACGTGTGGTTTATACTTTAAATCCTTTTTATGATCTTCCTGTTGGTCTGCTGTAGGTGAAACTAATAATTCCATGATTTCTTCTTGCATCATTCTCATGACTTCATCATTTCCTAGGTACTTCTCTTTTGCCGTTCGGGCTTCTAGTGCATCAATAATCTTAATCGTAGTTGCAACACCAACATCCGACTGAATAAGAATATTTTCGAGTTCATCGAGTAAATCCTCATCAATTTTTGTTTTACCAATTAGTGCACTTCCAAGCTTAGACAAAAAAGACTTTTTGGTATTCGCCAGTCCCTTTTCATATTTCTTCTGGTCTTTCTTTGAAAAAAAAGCTTTGAGTTTGCCCATTAATTACTAAGTATAAAAAAAGCTACTTAAAAGTAGCTTTTATATTTGAGTTATTGTAATAATTATTGTTTATCAAGCCACTTATTTGCCAAATCAGGTGAAATGATAGTTTCTACAAAACTGTAAGAGTCACTTCCATTTTTTTTGACCATTTTGATGGCCTTAGTTAAACGTTTGGAGCCGGACTGCAATGTTGCTACTGATTTCTTTGCCATGATTTACTTAATTTCTTTATGAACTGTCATTTTTTTTAAAATTGGGTTAAATTTTTTAACCTCTAGACGCTCAGGGGTGTTTTTTTTATTTTTGGTGGTAATATAGCGTGACATACCTGCTTTTCCTGAGTCTTTATGTTCTGTACACTCTAAGATAACTTGTACTCTGTTTCCTTTTTTTGCCATGATTTAGCCTTTATAGATTCCTTTAGCTCTTGCTTCTTTTAGTACTGCTGAGATACCTTTTCTATTGATCGTCTTCAACGTAGCGGTAGAAACAGTAAGCGTAATCCACTTTCCTTCTTCAGGAATAAAAAAACGTTTTTTGATGATGTTTGCATCGAAACGACGCTTTGTTCGGTTTAACGCATGGGATACGTTATTCCCAAACATTACGCGTTTTCCGCTTATTTCACAAACTTTGGACATGGTGGTCTATTTTTACGTGGGTGCAAATTTACTTTTTTTTACAGAGTATCAAAATAGTTTTTAGCATAAATTTTTTATTTATGCTTTGTAAGCTTAATTTAACATTTCAAGTCCTCAAACCTAAATCCATGAAAAAAGAACTTGAAACTGTACAATTTAAAAGGTTTTTTAATCCCACATTTTTTGATAAAAAACTTGTGGTTGGAATTGTATGGGATGAAGAACTCAAAAATACAATAGAATTTGGCGATCAAATTCTTGAGGTGAATGGAAGGAATTTAGCTCAGCTTGATTTTTGCGAGCTTGTCTTGGGGACATCAATTTTTAAAAAAGGAGAAAAGATCTTTAAGATCAAATTCAAAAATAGTAAAGACTCTATATTTACTCTAGATTTGAAAAGAGAGGTACAAACTTTTAGTGATTAGCATCACTTTTTTTGACTCAATTTTTTAAAAACAAGTTCCAAAGCTTTATTTACTGCTTTTTGGACAACTCGCTCTCGATGTATTCCGAAAAGAAATTTTTCACTGAATACTCCTTCTGCGGTTGCTATGGCAATCCAAACTGTTCCGAGCTCAGCATCAGAATCTCCCTTTGTAGGTCCAGCATTACCTGTAGTGGCAAGAGCAATACTACTATTAAATTTTTTGCGTGCTTGTATGGCCATTGCTTCTGCTACCTCTTGACTCACCACACTAAAGCGTTGAATCAGTTCTTGATCCACACCTAAAATATTGATTTTGGTCTCGGTCTGATATGTTATTGCACTGCCTTTAAAATAAGCTGATGCTCCAGGTATTTTAGTTAATCGAGCAGCAATTTCTCCTCCAGTACAACTCTCTGCAGTTGCCATTGTATAGCCCTGCTCTATAAATGCATCTTGAATTTGCTCCTCCATGGAAGTATCTTCTTCAAATCCAATAAAAATATCCTCTATTTGAGGGAGTAATGCTTCAAAGGCGCTGTTTATTTGAGTAGCTAAAAGCTGTTCCTCTTTTCCTTTTCCTGACAATCTCAAACGGACACGTCCCAAACTAGGAAGATAGGCAAGTTTGATTTGTGGGGGCAAATCATTCTCCCATTGCTCAATACGTTCTGCAATAGCACTTTCTCCCAACCCATAGGTCATGGCTGTTTTATGCAAAATAAATGGACGTTCAAAATGAGTCTGTAAAGCAGGTAGAACCTTATTAGTAATCAATGATTTCATCTCAAAGGGAACACCAGGAAGAGAAACCACCACACGGTTTTCTCGCTCAAACCACATTCCAGATGCAGTTCCGTGCTGATTTTTAAGGATTTTTGCTTTGGAAGGCAAATAGGCTTGTTTTCGATTTTGATTATTGATGGGAGTAGTCACATATTTTGCAAAAATTTCCTCGATATGATCGAGTATATCTTTATTCAATACGAGTGTGTCATCAAAATACTCACAGAGTGTGTGCTTTGTAATGTCGTCTTTAGTTGGTCCCAAACCACCAGTGACAATAACAATTTCAGCTCTTTTTTTGGAGGCATTTAGAGCTTCAACTATATGTTCTTTTCGATCTGAAACACTTGTGATTTGAACAATTTCAATTCCAATTTTATTCAGGGCCTTTGAGAGAAAAACTGCATTGGTGTTGACAATTTGACCAATTAAAATTTCATCTCCTATGGTAAGTAATTCCGCCTTCATTTATTTAATCTTTACTAAAAAAGCCTCTTCGGATTTGATAAATCCTTTCAAAACATCACCTTCAACTACCGGTCCCACACCTGATGGAGTGCCTGTAAACAAAACATCTCCAATTTTCAATGTAAAGAATTTTGAACAATAGGAAATTAGTTCATCAATTTTCCAGAGCATTTGTGAAGTATTTCCTTCTTGGACCACAGTATCATTTTTTTTCAGTGAAAACGAGATTGCATTGATATCTTCAAATTGATTTTTATCAAACCATTTACCAATCAAAGCAGAACCATCAAATGCTTTGGCTTTTTCCCAAGGTAGCCCTTTAGATTTTAAATCATTTTGCAGGGTCCTTGCAGTAAAATCAATCCCTAAACCAACCTGACTGTAATATTTGGGTGCAAACTCCTGTTCTATATGTTTTCCTATCCGATTTATTTTGATCATAACCTCAACCTCGTAATGAATTTCATCAGTAAAGTGAGGTATAAAAAAGGGCTGCTTTTTTTGAAGAATACTGGTATCAGGTTTAATAAAAAGTACAGGGTGCTTTGGTCGAATATTTTCTAACTCCTCAATATGAGCTCGGTAATTTCGCCCTATACATACAATTTTCACTGCTATTAGGATTTAGTGTTAAGTCCTTGAAGTCGAATTTCGTTCAGGATTTTTTTAGTGTAACGAGGAAAGTCTGCATTTAAAATCCACCCAAAATACCCCGGTTCCTGAGCTAAAACATCCATTACTTTTTTTCCTTTGTGTTTCCCAAATCCAAAACACAATTCATTCTGTTTGTTGTACACAATAAAGCCAGCAAAATCAGCTGTTTTTCTTCGTGTGCTAAAGGCATTTAAAAAGTCAATATTGGGCTCAAGTTCCGTATATCGCTCCAACTGAGCTAATAACACATCATGTGTGGCTTGGGTATCGGCTTGTGCAGTATGCGCATCAGTTAGTTCTTTACTACAATAAAACTTTAAAGCGGCTGCTAAAGTTCTAGCTTCCATTTTGTGAAAAATTGTCTGAACATCAACCGTCTTAATATTTTTAAAATCAAAAGGAATTTCTGCTCTTAATAATTCTTCTGCCAAGAGTGGAATATCAAAACGATCTGAATTATATCCTGCTAAATCACATCCTTTAATAAAATCATAAATTGCCCTGGAACACTCTTTAAAAGTAGGTTCGTCTGCTACCATCTCGTCTGTAATACCATGAACTTTTGATGCTTCCTCAGGGATTGGTTGTTCTGGATTTATCCTCCATTCCTTTTTTTCCTGAGTACCGTCTGGATGGAGTTTTAAAACCGCCATTTCAACAATTCGATCTTTGGATATTGCCGTACCTGTTGTCTCTAAATCAAAAAAACAAAGGGGCTTAGTGAGTTCAAGTTTCATAGTAGATCGTATTAATATGGAAGTGTCTCATTCCAGTTTTCAAGGTATTCGGCAACCCTTTTTACAAAAAGGCCACCCGTAGCACCGTTGATGATTCTGTGGTCGTAGCTATGCGATAAAATCATCTTTCTTCTGATCCCTATGAAGTCTCCTTTAGGAGTCTCAATCACAGCAGGCATCTTCCGAATTGCACCTATCGCTAAAATTCCAACTTGAGGTTGATTAATAATGGGGGTTCCCATCAGTGAGCCAAACTGTCCTATATTAGTAAAAGTATAAGTTCCGTCTTTTATTTCATCAGGATTAAGATGACCAGCTCGGGCCCTACGGGCTAGATCATTTACAGCTTTTGCTAAACCTGTCAGGTTTAAGTGGTCGGCATTCTTGATTACAGGTACGATCAGATTACCATCAGGTAACGCAGTTGCCATGCCTAAATTAATCTCCTGCTTTGTAAGGATTTTTCTATCTTCAATACTACTGTTAATTTCCGGATAATCTTTCAATGCCTTGATTATGGCAGACATAAACAGCGGAGTGAAGGTCAGTTTTTCATTTTCTCTGGCCAAAAATCCCTCTTTTACCTCTTCTCTCCAATCCCAAAGTTGAGTCACATCAACTTCAATGAAAGATTGAACATGCGCAGAGGTTTTTAAACTAGACATCATGTGATCTGCTATCAGACCTTCCATTCTTGTCATTTCCCTAAATTGATCACTCCCATTTGGAACGCCTGAAACATTTGGTATCAGGGGTGGCTCATTTTCACGAGCTGGGGGAGTTATTATGCTCGGTTTTACCACTCGTTCATCCAGATAGGCTAAAATATCTTTTTTAGTAATCCTTTGGTCTTTGCCTGATCCATTGATACCCTCCAATTCTTCAATGGAAATTCCTTCTTTATTGGCAATATTTCTTACTAATGGAGAATAATATCGATTCCCTTCCTGAGATTTAATACTTGTTAAAGAAGTCGCATCGACCATTTCTTGTTCAAGTTTCTCAACTGTTTCTGGTATTGATGCAGCTACCTCTATTTTTTTTGAAGGTTTTTGTTGTTGAATTGCAGCTTGATCCTCTAATGGAATAGTTGTCTCAGAAAGATTTGAAACCTCTCCTTTAGTCTCAATAATGACCAAGGTTTCTCCAACTTTTACTACTTCATTTTCTTGAAAGCATTTTTCAGCCAGTACCCCTTCAACTTCAGAGGTAACATCGGTATCCACTTTATCAGTTGCAATTTCAACAATGGGATCATCTAAGTGAATGGTATCGCCTACCTCCAACAACCATTTAGTTATGGTTGCCTCAGCTACGCTTTCACCCATTTTAGGTAATTTTAAATGATAGTGTCCCATATTAAAATTTGTTTTGCAAAAGTATCAAAATTTTGACGTTAATACGTCTTTCTTGTTCTACATCTGTTCCAGAAACTTAGCTTTTAGAAATTGAAGTTTCAAAGGGTACTCTGGCTAATATTGACCTCCCTAAGGTGACTTCATCAGTAAATTCCAGATCATCTCCAACTGGGATTCCCCGTGCTATAGTTGATGTTTTTACACCCAGAGGCGTAAGAAGTTTGTAAATGTAGAAATTCGTTGTATCAGCTTCCATAGTGGCACTCAATGCAAAAATAATTTCAGAGATTTCTTCCCGTTTCACTTTATCCAGGAGTGATTGAATTGTTAGATCTTGAGGCCCAATACCATCCATAGGAGAAATAATTCCTCCTAACACGTGATACACACCATTGAATTGACCCGTATTTTCAATCGCCATTACATCCCGAATATCTTCAACAACACAGACTAAACTTTTATTTCTTTTTTGGCTTGCACAGATTTCACAGAGCTCAGTGTCAGAAAGATTATGACATGTAGAACAAAACACAACTCCTTCCCTGAGCTCAGTTATGGCTTTACTAATTGCTTGACTTTGCTGAAGGGGTTGCTTGAGTAAATGTAGTGCCAAACGCAAGGCAGTTCTTTTTCCTATACCTGGTAATTGTGAAATTTCCTGCACAGCATTTTCTAACAATTTTGAAGAAAAATCCATCCTCAAATTTACAAAAATAGGTTGATTCTAGTTTTGTATCTTAGAACCATATTCCAAACAAAATGGTTACCCCTATTTTTATTTTAAGTTTAGTAGCAGGTTATTTTTTAATTCTCTTGGCAATTGCACACTTTACCGGTAAAGAAGATTCCAATGAGAGTTTTTTTAACGCAAACAGAAACTCCCCTTGGTTTTTGGTAGCCTTTGGTATGGTTGGGGCTTCACTTTCAGGGGTAACTTTTATCTCAGTCCCCGGCTGGGTAGAATCTTCTCAATTCACTTATTTTCAAGTTGTCATGGGATATTTAGTTGGTTACTTTGTTGTAGCATTTGTCTTACTCCCAGTCTATTACAGGAATAATGTTACTTCCATATACGAATACCTCAATACAAGGCTAGGAAAAAACAGTCATCGAGCAGGAGCTTTTTTCTTTTTTATTTCTCGAGTTCTTGGGGCTGCCTTTCGTCTTTTTTTAGTTGCAATTGTGCTTCAACAATTTATTTTTGACGCTTTAGGCGTTCCTTATGAGTTAACAGTTGTGCTCTCCATAGTTCTTATATGGGTATATACTCAAAAAGGAGGAATCAGAACAATTGTCTTTACCGATACTCTCCAAACAGGTTTAATGATAACGGCAGTAATTTTGTCAATACTCTACATCAATCAGGCGCTGGATTGGTCTTTTTCTGAATTTTTAGCTTCTAATGAGCTTAAAAATTTTGATGATGTCTTTGTAACAGACTCTTTGTTAAGTCGAAATCATTTTTTAAAATCCTTCATTGGAGGAGCCTTTGTCACTATATGCATGACTGGGCTCGACCAAGACATGATGCAAAAAAATCTGAGTTGTCGAAATCTAAAGGATGCCCAGAAAAATATGGTCGTTTTTAGCTTTGTTCTCGTTGTCGTAACAGGACTTTTCATGCTTTTAGGAGCCTTGCTGTACATTTATGCCAATAGAGAAGGAATTACTATTCCTTTGATGGATGGTGAACCCAAAACAGATTTACTTTTTCCTGAAATAGCCTTGAATGGCAACTTGGGAGTTGCAGTGGCTATAACTTTTATTTTAGGCTTAATTGCAGCTGCCTACAGCAGTGCAGACAGTGCACTTACTTCTTTAACCACATCATTTTGTGTAGATTTTATGGCAATAGATAAACAAGCTGAACCGGAGCAAAAAAAATTACGGAAGAAAACACATATCGGCATGAGTTTACTTCTAATTCTTGTCGTTATTAGTTTTAAATATGTACTCGATCGAAACGTAATTGACGGATTATTAACTGTCGCAGGGTATACTTACGGTCCCTTACTTGGCTTGTTTGCCTTTGGTATTTTTACTCCATACAAAATTAAGGATCAGTCTGTATGGATTGTCGTTTTTACAGCTTTAGGTTTGGTCAGTATTTTAGGAGCCACAGATGCATCACTACTTGGAGGTTATGAATTGGGCTACGAACTTTTACCCCTTAACGGTTTACTTACCTTTTTAGGTTTGGTATTGATCCGTAGAAAGTAAGACCAAAGTACATGCGTTTTCCCATCGAATTCCTGCCTGATTAAGTAGCTGGGCTAATTCAGCATTTTCAGTTCCAGGATTAAAAAGTATACGTTGAGGTTTGAGATCAATCAAATAATCGTAATAGGCTTGCTGTCGGTTTGGAGCTAAATATAAAGAGACAGTATGAATTTTATTCAAGGGTTCGAAAGGCTTGATGATAGGTATAGAATCAATCTGCCCTTCAACTATACCCATGGGAACTACTTCAATATTTTTATTGTTCAATTGAACTACTGCACGATACGAATAACGTTCGGGCTTGATTGAAGCTCCCAGAACTAAGGTTTTAAATTCAGTTACCATTGAATCATGACGCTTCCCCATGTAAATCCACTACCAAAAGCAGCTAAGACTACCTTGGATCCATCAATCACTTTTCCTTCCTCCCAAGCTTCTGTCAAAGCTATAGGAATAGAAGCTGCTGTGGTATTTCCATACCGCTGAATATTATTGTACACTTGATTGTTACTTAATCCAAACTTTTTTTGAACAAACTGAGCAATTCTTAAGTTAGCCTGATGGGGAATTAATAAATTAATTTGATCAGAAGTCCAATTAGTTTTATCTAATCCTTCTTGAATCACCTCAGCAAAGCGAACTACTGCATTTTTAAATACAAATTGACCGTTCATGTATGGGTAATACGAAATATCATCAGGGTCATTAAGGCTCATGATTTCAGGAACCCAACGTCCAGTGTTTGGACCAATCAGTGAGAGTTCTTCAGCATGTTTCCCTTGAGAATATAAATGGGAGGATAATATTCCTTTTTGGTTATCAGAAGTACGAGTCATTACCACTGCCCCAGCTCCATCGCCGAAAATCACAGAAATATTCCTACCTCTTGTGGTCATGTCTAGTCCCCCAGAGTGGTATTCTGAACCAATCACCAAAACATTTTCATACATACCTGTTTTTATAAACTGGTCAGCAGTTGCAATAGCATAAACAAATCCAGAGCATTGCATCCGAATATCCATGGCTGGGCAATTGGAAATTTCCAAAGCTTCTTGAACTAAAACTCCTGAACCTGGAAAATAATAATCGGGGCTAAGAGTAGCAAATAAAATAAAATCAATGTCTTTGGGTTCTAACCCCGCTCGTTCAATCGCAATCCGTGCAGCTTTGGTACCCATGACAGATGTGCTATTACCATCTCCCTTTGCAATGTGTCTTCGTTCTTGTATTCCAGTACGTTCCTGAATCCAGGCATCTGAGGTATCCATGAGTTGTTCTAAATCAGCATTAGTAACTACATTTTCGGGAAGGTATTTTCCTAGCCCTATGATTTTAGAATTAAACATAAATTTTTGTTTTGTGGAAATTACTGATTTATAGCTGACATCAAAAGAACTATTTCAGGTATTTTTTATAATGGTCCGTTTCAATACTCGCTTTTAAGTCATGAAGAAGGTGGTACAATCCAAAAAATGTTCGATTCATATAGATGAAATGTTTTGACCCTCTATTGCCATTCATTTGACGAAGTTGATCGTCATCGGCAAACATTTTAGAAAGGTTTGTAATGTCTTTCCAAAATTTAGAATCTGCAAAGTCAAAAACTCTGTGATGGAACGGGAGGGTAAATAAGCGCATCATCTTTTGGAAGAGGGAGGTAAAATAACGTTGCTCTTCCATTGTATCTGTAGGTAGCAAAATTTCAAGTTCCCGTAAAAGTGTATCAAATACTGTGGTGTTTTCAATATTCTCTTTTTTTGATAATTCAAAATAAGGGGTATAAAACTCATCTGGAATGGCTTTAATGCAGCCAAAATCGATAGCGATTAACTGGTCTTTATCAACAAGAAAGTTACCAGGATGGGGGTCAGCCTGAACTTTTTTCAAACCGTGAATTTGGAACATGTAGAAATCCCAAAGAGTTTGTCCCAGTTTATTTCGTGCATTTTGAGTGTGCTCTTGCGCGGTATACTCAGAAAGATGAATCCCTTGCATCCAGTCCATTGCAAGAGTTTTTGATGTTGTCCAATTCGGATAGTACTTTGGAAAACTCAAATAAGGAATGTCTTTGGCTGCCCTTGAAATGAACTGACTGTTTTCTAACTCCTGTAAATAATTTGTTTCTTCTAATAACTTTTCTTCAACTTCATTAAAATATCGATCAGTGTCTTTCCCTTTGAGGTTAAACATTTTAAGTGCAATTGGTTTGACTATCGCCAAATCAGAGCTAATACTGTTTGAGACCCCTGGATATTGTATTTTAATAGCTAAATGTTTACCTCCTTTTTCTGCTCGATGAACTTGACCTATACTTGCAGCATTTTCAGATTGTAATGAAAAGCTATCAAAGAGGTCTTCAGGATCAGCACCTAAATACTTACGGATCGTTTTTTTAACAAGTGCCCCAGACAGAGGAGGAACAGAGAATTGAGCTAATCCAAACTGTTCAACATAAGCTTGTGGCATTAGATTTTTTTCCATACTCAACATTTGGGCAATTTTTAATGCACTTCCTTTAAGTTCTTTCAAGCCATCATATATATCTTTCGCATTGTTTTGATCTAATTTGGACTTATTATCTGTACCGGTAAGTAATTTTTCACCGTAATAACGAATATAGTTGCCTCCTATTTTTGCCCCTGTGGTAACTAATTTAGTGGCACGCTCAATTTTTTTGGTAGGGATTGAATCTAAGGTCTTCAACTAGGCCATATTAAATTTTTCCTTCCAGAGGAATTTTCCAAAATCAATTACACTGTCAACAGGGGAACTATCAAATAAATCGAATACGGTTCTGACTGACTTTTCAATTGCCATGTCAGTTTTTTCGAAATCAGGTGAACTGTCCTCCAACCAAAATTTTAGCAAAAACAGCAATTGTATCCAAGCACCTTCAGAAAAGACAGCTTCAGGATGTTGACTAATCCGTGATTGTTTAAGAGCATTTCCGTCTTGAATCAAGACAGTTGAAAATTGTTTAAATCTAGTTCGAAGAGACTTTAAAGTTGTCATTTTATCCATTGGACTTTTTCCTCCACGCAATGCAAACAAGACATAACTGCGATTGAGTAAGAGAACTTCAAAAAAGGTGAAGTAAAAGGAAAGTAACTTTTCTTGAGATGATTTTGAGACATACCCTTCTTCTTTTTGAATCAGTGAAAGAGCATTGTCAAAAAATTGGCTGAAAATCTCAGCTTTCAAATGTTCAAGTGAGGCAAATGACTTGTAAAATTCTGCCTCTTCAATTTTAAGGTCTTTACAAAAAAGGTAAACTGAGGATGGTTCTTTTTCGTGTTCTAGAACGGTTTGGATATAGTATTCAAAGATTTTTTGCTGCATCGTCTCTTTTAGTTGGTTCGTATTCTAAGAATGAATACAAATATAGCGTGTTTATTTTTTTTCGCAAATAGCTAAACATACTTATTTTAAAAAAAATGATGCCATCTTGTCAGACTTTTCAGTATGGTATTTTTTTTGAAAAGGATAAGAAAAATACATACAACAATGAGTACAGGAAAAATCAATGTGGCGGTAGAAAACATCTTCCCGCTAATCAAGAAATTTTTATACAGCGATCATGAAATTTTCTTAAGAGAATTAATTTCTAATGCAACCGATGCTACCACAAAACTGACACACATGAGTAGTTTAGGAGAAGTCAAAGGTGATTTGGGTGATCTAAAGATTGAGATCAAAGTAGATAAGAAAGGGAAAAAGCTTCACATTGTTGTATGTATTTTTCTTCTCTTT
>JAQWHT010000082.1 GCA_029249225.1 Flavobacteriaceae bacterium | reverse complement strand
AAAGAGATTCCATAGTCCTTATTAAAGCCCTCTCCAATTTGATCTGCAATATTTTGAATAGCTGAAAGTCTAGTAAAGGGTTCCTACAGACTCTTAAAGCGAAGAGATTTATAGTATTGTTTCCCTTTACACCCCATTTCTGCTCCGGATATTTTGTATTTTTGCTTTTTGATCAAACTCATGCAATTTCAACTCGTTTCTGAATTTAAACCAACAGGTGATCAACCTCAAGCGATAAAAGAGATTGTTTCCCAATTTGAAAGCAAGGACCCTTATATTACTCTTCAAGGAGTAACAGGATCGGGAAAAACCTTTACTATGGCCAATGCTGTTGAAAAATTACAGCGTCCTACCCTAGTTTTAGCACACAACAAAACTCTAGCAGCTCAGCTATATTCAGAATTTAAACAGTTTTTTCCGAATAATGCAGTAGAGTATTTTGTCTCCTACTACGACTACTATCAACCAGAAGCCTACATCCCAACTTCGGGAACCTATATCGAGAAAGATTTATCCATTAACGAAGAAATTGAAAAACTACGGCTAAGCACTACCTCTGCCCTTCTCTCTGGGAGAAGAGACGTATTGGTTGTTGCTTCAGTATCTTGCCTATATGGGATTGGAAATCCTGCCGAATTTGAAAAAAATGTAATCACTTTAGAAAAAGATCAACAAATTTCTAGAACCCAACTGATGCATCGTCTAGTTCAGAGTTTGTATTCCCGAACCACTGCTGAATTTGGAAGAGGAAATTTTAGGGTATTGGGCGATATAATTGATGTTTTTCCTGGTTATGCTGACATCGCTTTTAAAATCCATTTTTTTGGAGATGAAATTGAACAAATCGAAGCCTTTGATCCTATTGACAACTCCCGTTTAGAACAATTTGATCAAGTCAACATTTACCCTGCCAACATTTTTGTAACCTCACCGGACATCCTCCAAAATGCAATCATTCAAATACAAGATGATTTGGTCAAACAAATCGATTATTTTCGAGAGGTGGGTAAACCCCTAGAAGCAAAACGTTTACAGGAGCGAACAGAATTTGATCTCGAAATGATCCGTGAACTTGGATACTGTTCAGGTATTGAAAATTATTCTCGTTATCTTGATGGACGCTCACCTGGATCACGGCCTTTCTGTTTGTTGGATTATTTCCCCAAAGATTTTTTAATGATAGTAGATGAAAGTCACGTAACTGTTTCCCAGGTCCATGCTATGTACGGAGGGGATCGAAGTCGTAAAGAAAACTTAGTTGAATACGGTTTCCGATTACCAGCAGCCATGGATAATCGTCCATTAAAATTTGAAGAATTTGAAGCACTCCAAAATCAAGTCTTATATGTCAGTGCAACTCCTGCAGATTATGAATTAGAAAAAACTGAGGGAGCCTTTGTAGAGCAAGTCATTCGACCTACTGGCTTATTAGATCCAATAATTGAGGTTCGACCTAGCTTAAATCAAATCGACGATTTGATGGAAGAAATACAAAAGCGTACAGAGCAAGAAGAAAGAACCCTGGTGACCACACTGACCAAACGAATGGCCGAAGAACTCACTCAGTATTTGGGACGTGCGCAAATTCGGTGCCGCTACATCCACAGTGATGTTGACACACTGGAACGAGTTGAAATTATGCAAGACCTCAGAAAAGGAGTTTTTGATGTTTTAATTGGAGTGAATTTATTACGAGAGGGATTAGACCTTCCGGAAGTTTCTTTAGTCGCCATACTAGATGCAGATAAAGAAGGCTTTTTGCGCTCCAACCGTTCTCTTACTCAAACCGTTGGACGGGCAGCACGGAATGTCAATGGTAGAGCAATCATGTATGCCGATACCATTACCAAAAGCATGCAAAAGACCATAGATGAAACCAACTACCGAAGGGAGAAACAAATGGCGTACAACAAAAAACATAAAGTCACTCCTACAGCCTTAAATAAATCATTGGATAATGCGCTTGCAACAAACTCAGTAGCTACTCATGCTCAAGAACTAGAATCCCGAAAAGTAGCGGAAGAAAAAAATCGGTACCTGACTAAGCCTCAAATCGAAAAGAAGATACGAGAATTACGCAAAGCAATGGAACAAGCTGCTAAATCACTTGACTTTATTGAAGCAGCCGGTTATCGAGACGAAATCAAAAATTTACAAGAACAGTTGTAACTTAAGCTTGTTAAACAAAAACCAAAATTTACAAAAAAATTTTGATTACAAATTCTTAAAATACTTTTGCTATATGTTCAAAAACATCAATCAATTCATTAGTTGTTTAATTTTTTTTAGTTGCTCTTTAAATATCGCACAGGAACTCAACGCATTAGTTTTAGATAGTTTAAATCAAAATCCAATCCCTTTTGCCAGTATTTATTTTAAATCAGGAGAGGGCGTAATATCTAATGAAGAGGGACGTTTTAGATTGTCTTTTGACCCTCAAAAAACACCAATAGATTCACTTTTTATCTCCTGTATGGGGTATGAAACCTTAGGTATTCAACTGAAGGAAGCTCAAGACAGCGTTTATTATCTGAGTCCTAAAACCATTGCTTTAAACTCAATTATTTTAAGCAATAAAGAGATTGATGTAGATCAGCTTTTAGATCAAATCAAAGAGAACATTCCTGAAAAATACGAACTAGGATTTACTCGTAAAAAACTGTTTTTTAGAGAAACTGGAACTACTGAATTCAAAGCCTTGGATGTCAAAATAAAAAAATCATCTATCGAAGAATTTAATCAAGTTTTTTGGGACAGTACCCTTCAAAAAATACCACGAAAAAATGAGTGGTTTCAAGAGTTTTCCGGGCTACTGTATGGCAATTCAAGTGAAGAGAACCAAAAATTAGAACTTTACAAAGCCCTTGATCTAGAAGACAAAAAAACCTCGGCTGTTTTCGAAAATATTGAACAGGTATTTGATACCATTCTGAAAGAAAACATCAAAACCAGCTCGTATTTTAAAGTACGTTCTGGAATTATTGGCGGTAAAATTGAGTCCGATGAATTTTCTAATTCAGAAAAAGATACTCTGAGTCAGGAGGAAAAAGATTATATCAGAAAAGAAAATTTCCTCTCTTGGAAAAAAAGAACAGTTTCTAATCTTTTAAAAAACATATTTGAGGATGAAGAACTCAATTTTAAGGTGATCAAAAAATCTTCAAGATATACTTTTAAACTAACTGATTTCACTTATTTTGGCGATACTCCCGTTTATGTGCTCCAATTTGAACCAGATGGTAAAGCAGATTTTGTTGGTAAGATCTATGTGGATGCAGACCAAATGACACTTATTCGTTTAGAATATAAAAATATTCAAAACCTTCGCGAATTCAGTATGCTTGGTGTTTCCTTCGCACTAGATCTTCAAGAACTGATCATTCAATTTAAAAAACTATCTGACAATAAATACAGCCTTGAATACTTTGAATTTACTACAGGATTTAATGGTGGTTTTGAACGACCCCTAGTAATCACTGAAAAAAACAAAGTAGTGAAAGGACGCAACAAACAAAACCAACTGAAAATGGATTTGAATGTTAAAAATCGACAGTATCAAAAATTACAACTAGTTGTATTTGAAACGATTCCTATAACTAAGGAAGATTTTGAAACTTATAAAGAAACACCCTCTGTACTCCCCGTAAACCTAACAGAATACGATCCCAACTTTTGGGAGGGCTATTCAATAATCGAACCAAACAAAGCAATTAAAGCCTTTAAAGTGATCAAATAATTTTTTTAACTTTAATGTCCCTGTATAAAACTTGTTCTATACCATGAAAGCCTTATTTTTAGACAAAACTGAATAAAATGAAAAACAAAACCTTAAGCTGCATTGTATTTTTTTTACTGATACAGTGTCACTCCCCAAAAAAAGAAATCACTCCTGTTCTATTTAACATTAATCATTTTGATGTCCCCAACAACCAAATGGAAGTTACTTTTTCCATTACCAATCCCACACAAGAAATTTGGGAAGGCGGAGAGTGGTCATTACATTGGAATCAGTTTTCCGGTAACATACAACCCGAAAGTTTACCTGAGGGAATGAATTTAGAACCTACTAAAAATAATCAGTACTGGATTTTAACTTTTGATTCGCCTCATACATTAACTCCTGGAGCTACACTTGAGTTTTCAGTGATTGAATCTGGAATTATGAATCGTTTAGTTATGGGGCCTATTGGGTTTTTTGTCCACCTAGCTCATAACGATCAGTTATTTGATCTTGAAAGCAGGATTGTTTGGGAAGAGGCAGAAGGACTTAAAGACTTAAATATTCCCACAGCAGCAGATCGTTACGCGTCTTATGAAGGAATCAGTACTTTACCCAAAGAAGCCCTCCATTGGGTGCTCCCAGTACCACAAAAAATAAATCTTCTAGAGCATAACAGACCATTACCTAATTCACTTTCAATTAATTTTAGTGAATTTACGTTAGACCGTTCTTTTTTAACTCAACGACTTCAAAATGGGACTCAATTACAAGTTTCAATAGTTGAAACAGAAAATGCTGATATCAAGATCAAAAAAAATAAGATGCTACCAAATGAAGGATATCAACTAAAGATCACACAGAATGAAATTCAGATTGAAGCCTCCTCGAGCAGTGGTGTTTTTTACGCTTTAGAATCTCTTCACCAAATTATCATTACAGCAGAAAGAGAGGGAAATGAACTTCCACTGCTTGAAATTGACGATGCGCCTCGTTTTCAACACCGTGGATTCATGACCGATATTGCTCGAAACTTTTTCCCAAAAGAAAAAATCATCCAAATTTTAGATTATATGGCCTTATATAAACTCAATCTTTTAGATCTTAAACTAAGTGATGATGAGGGTTGGAGAATCGAAATTCCCGACCTTCCTGAACTTACCGAAACGGGAAGTAAAAGAGGCTTTACACAGGATGAATCAGACCGTCTCTTCCCAATGTATGGATCGGGTTCAGGCACAAGACAATCCAAAGGAAGTGGTTTTCTTTCCAGAGAAGATTTTATCGAAATACTCAAAGAGGCTGAAAAACGCCATATAAAAATTATTCCACAAATTAGTTTTCCCTCTCATGCAAGGTCAGCAGTTGTCGCTATGAAAAGTCGATACAGTAGCTTTATGAAAGAGGGGAATGAAACCGCAGCAAATGAATACCGCCTCCATGATCCAGAAGATCAAAGTGAATACACATCGGCCCAATTATTTAAAGACAATACCATTTGTATTTGTGACCCCAGCGCATTTCGATTTTTTGAAAAAGTTTTTAATGAAATTAAAGAAATGTACGCTGCAGCTCAGCTTCAGATGAATACTTTCAATATAGGGGCAGACGAACTCCCCTACGGAGTATGGAGAAAATCACCTCTCTGTGAAGCTTACATTGAAAACCAAGCTACAATAAACTCTTACCAAGATCTATACAATAGCAGTGTAAAACAGCTTAATAAGATCATAACGAATGGTGGTGCTCATATGGTGGGCTGGGAAGATGTTCTCTTAGTACATAGTGAGAAAAGCCAATCAGAAATCGAAGTTAATAAAGATCTTAAAGACATCAATTTTACTCCCTATGTATGGAACAATAGTTGGTGAGAGGGAAGAGAAGATATGGTCTACCGACTTAATAACCTAGGATATAAAGCCGTTATGAGTAATTCTTCAGCCTTTTATTTTGATATGAGTGACGATAAAGACATGGAAAACAGTGGGCTAAACTGGTCAGGTTACGTTAATTATAAAGACAGCTGGGGAACTGAGCCATTGAACGTTTTCGCTAATAAGGTTAATTTAAGATCTCGAGGTATTCAAGAAGCTGAGGTTGCTAAAAAAGAAAAGCTCAACCCTGAAGCCCTGAAGAATTTTTTAGGAATTCAATCACAGCTATGGACTGAAACCGCATCAGATTCGTATGAATTTGATCGTATGTTGATGCCTAATATGATTGTTTTTTCGCAAAGAGCCTGGGGAAAAAAAGAATCTTGGCTTGAAGCCTCAACTGCTGAAGCGCAAGAGCCATTATTGAATGCCTCCTGGAACGCATTTGTGAATTCTTTAGGGCAGCGTCACCTCCCTCTTCTTACAGAACTTTTTGGAGGTCTTGCTTTTGACTTACCCAAACCAGGTGCAATCATCAATCAAGGGGAACTTCGAGTAAGGCAACAATTCCCAGGACTGAACATACATTATACTCTAAATGGTAAAAAACCTAGCATTCAAGATCCCAAATACACAGCACCTATTAAGATTTCAGAAACCAGTCAGGTAACGCTTCGAGTTTTTGATTCTAAAGGAAGAGGTGGGAATACTATTCAAATAAAATAGGTACTCATGGAAAGCAAACGCCTACTTTCTTTAGATATTCTTCGTGGGTTGACTATCATTTTGATGATCATTGTTAATGATCCTGGATCGTGGAGTCATGTATACGCACCGCTTTTACATGCAGATTGGAATGGTATTACTCCAACAGACTACATCTTTCCAAATTTTTTGTTTATCGTAGGGGTCTCTATTGTACTCTCGATGAATAAACTACAAGAGCGAGGAAAAAGCCGTACTGAGTTAATTAAAAAAGTTTTGTGGCGTGCCCTAAAAATATATGCTGTAGGTATTTTTCTTTGGCTGTGGCCTAGTTTTAATTTTGAAGGGATACGATGGGTTGGGGTGTTGCCCCGTATCGCTTTTGTTTATTTGGCTTGTGCACTACTGTTTTTGTACAGCAGCAGAAAAATACAATGGTATTTTAGTATTGCTGCACTCGTCGGATATTGGTTAGTAATGGCCTATCTTCCTGTTCCAGGAATAGGATTTCCAGATTTGAGTATGCCAGAAAAAAACTGGGCACATTATATTGACCACCTTCTTCTACCCGGAAGACTATGGCAAGAAACTTGGGACCCTGAGGGTATTTTAAGCACCCTTCCTGCAGTAGTTAGCGGTTTAATTGGTATGTGGGCTGGTTACATACTATTACAGAAAGACGAACTTAAAAATCGTCTGAATCAACTATTCTTTTATGGTTTTATCCTGCTCTTTCTCGGTGATCTAACACAGTGGTTTTTCCCATTAAATAAAAACCTATGGAGTACTTCATTTGTTCTTTTAATGGGTGGAGTTGGGATGTTAGCTTTGGCCAGTTTCAGTTACTTTTTTGATGTAAAACAAAATCGATTTCAATTCAAATTTGCCCATGCTTTTGGTGTAAACTCCATTACAGCCTATGCCCTATCCAGTCTTTTGACAGTTTTTTTTTACAGTTCCAAATGGTGGGGAATCTCATTAAGTAACGAGTTTATGTCGCTTTGTGAGCAAGGTGGCATACCACTCAAACTTGGTTCATTGATTTATGCCTTACTCTACGTAATCATTCTTTGGATCCCCATTCAAATACTCTTTAAAAAGAAAATTTACATCAAGCTATAAAAAAAATCGGCCCCAAAAAGGAGCCGATTCAAACAAAAACAAATAACTGACTTAATTACCGAATTTTGATCAGCTTTTTAGGCTGCGGCTGCGCTTCTTTATGCTTGGGTAAAAGCACTTGGAGCACGCCCTCCTTGTAACTTGCGTCAATCTTTGTGGGGTCAACACTGTCGGGTAGCGTAAAACTTCGCCTAAAGCTTGTGTAGCTAAATTCACGACGGGTAAATTTTCCATTTTCATTCAATTGTTTTTCTTCCTCGGTAGAAGAAATTGAAAGAATTCCATTTTCGACCTCTATTTCAAAGTCATCTTTTCGCTTCCCAGGCACAGCCAACTCAATCTCGAATTGAGAATCCAATTCCTTAATATTGACTGCTGGCATACTGGTTGAAAGCGAAGGAACTTTTACATTCCAGTCATTATTGATGAAATCATCTATAAGAGAAGGAAAGAACGGAGTTTGTTTTCTGATTAAATTCATAATTTAAATTTTAAGGTTAACAATTTTTATTGATTATCCCTAAAACAAAAAAGAGTCCAAAAGAGTTTTTTGCCATTTTGGCAGTTATTTATTAAAAATAACTGACTTTTTGTCAATTAAGCGATCGCTTCCTGAACTTTATCTGCCGCTTCTTGGAAAGCTGTTGCTGAGAGTACATTTAGTCCAGAACTATCGATTAATTCTTTTGCTATATCAGCATTAGTCCCTTGCAATCGAACGATAATTGGAACTTGAATCGCATCTCCAAGATTTTTATAAGCATCCACAATACCCTGAGCCACTCGATCACAACGTACAATACCCCCAAAAATATTGATTAAAATGGCTTTTACATCAGGATCTTTTAAAATCAATCGGAAAGCCGTTTCCACACGTGCTGCATCTGCGGTACCCCCTACATCGAGGAAGTTCGCTGGATCGCCACCTGCTTGCTTGATCAAGTCCATAGTAGCCATAGCCAGTCCAGCTCCGTTGACCATACAGCCAACATTTCCGTCCAAGTCCACGTAATTTAGTCCTACTTCTCTGGCTTCAACTTCTACTGGATTTTCTTCGCTCAAATCGCGAAGCGCTTCCAATTCTTTATGTCGGAATAGACCGTTATCATCTAAAGTTACCTTAGCATCTACAGCAATGATCTTGTCATCTGATGTTTTCAAAACGGGATTGATTTCAAACAAGGAAGCATCGGATCCCATGTAAGCCTTGTAAAGTGCACTAACAAATTTGGTCATGTCCTTAAAAGCAGCGCCAGAAAGACCCAAATTGAAAGCGATTTTTCTTGCCTGGAAAGGCAGTAAACCTAAGGCTGGATCTACTTCTTCTGTAAAGATTAAGTGGGGAGTTGCTTCCGCTACGGCTTCAATATCCATTCCCCCTTCGGTAGAATACATGATCATGTTTTTCCCTGAAGCACGATTCAACAATACCGACATGTAATATTCACTTGGTTCTGAAGCCCCTGGGTAATACACATCCTCAGCAATCAAAACTTGATTGACTTTTTTCCCCTCTGGTGGCGTCTGAGGAGTGATCAATTGCATGCCAATAATTTGATCGGCAAGGGTCTCTAATTCGTTTAGGTTTTTG
>JAQWHT010000006.1 GCA_029249225.1 Flavobacteriaceae bacterium | reverse complement strand
AAATCTAAATTTTCAGCTTCTTTGAATATGGGGAAGGCAGCACCCGTAGTTCCCATCGCTAATGCTGCTATAAAAGATCTTCTAGATTGTGACATTTTATTTGATTTATGATTAATAATACCTCTAAGATAGAGAGAATGGATTACATATCAAATACCAACCCACGTTTCGATAGAAAAGCCGTTTCCTAAAACCCTAGCCCTATTTTTGAATTAGAGTTATACAAAAGGTATTGGGTCTTTAAAATTAGAACAGAGACAAAGACCATTATCTTTCCGAAGGGTTCCAGCTAAGTTCTTTTTATTTATCTAACCCAGACCGACTAACCATTAAGAGAACCCAGGGTGATGTAAATAATCAAAGTAACCAAGCAAAGAACGATTGAAAAAGATTTGGTGTATTTCCATTCTTCCATTTTAACCAATTTTAAATCATTGATTTCAAATTCCTTTTTATCTGGATAGAAGTAAGAGATGAGATACATGACGATCAAATTCAAAACAAACTCGATCCCCCAGATGTGAACAAAGTGGATCCCCGTGTCAAATACAAAACTCGCTAGTAGATAAAAGCTTAACCCAACGAACAAGGCAACCTTAGCTGCAAATGCAGATATCTTTGTAGTGAAAAACCCTACTAACATAATCGAAGCTATGGGGATAAAGAAAATCCCATTTAACTGTTGTAACAACTGGTATAAACCGTCTGGTGCTTTGGCCACGAAAGGTGCCGCAGCAATGGCAAAAATTGCGAGCACGCAAGACGTTAACTTACCTACAAAAACCAAATTTTTATCAGAAGCCTTTGGGTTAAAATGTCTTTTGTATAAGTCCAAACTAAAAATAGTTGCAGAGCTGTTAAGTACACTGTTAAATGTACTGAGTACGGCACCCATGACTACAGCGGCAAAAATTCCAACAAAACTTGCAGGTAAGACTTTTTTAATTATTTCAGGATAGACCATATCTTGATTTTCGTAAAGTGACTCTCCGAAATAATAAAAACCAATAACACCCGGTAAAATAATGACTAGAGGAATGAATAGTTTAAGCAAACCTGTAAACAATAATCCTTTTTGAGCCTCTTTCAAATTTTTTGCTCCTAAAGCCCGTTGAATAATGGTTTGATTCATACACCAAAAATACAATTGGTTGACAATTAGGCCAGTAAATATAACTTCAAAAGGAAGTACAGAGTCTTTTGCCCCGATAACATTAAACTTTTGCGGTGCGTGATTAAAAACCTTTGTCAAACCTACCATTGGATTGCCGTCTCCAATACTCAATAAAGCCAAAAAAGGCACTGCCAAACCCCCAATTAAAAGTCCATAACCATTGATGGTGTCTGAAACAGCTACGGCCTTCAAACCTCCGAGTATTGCGTAGAGAGATCCTATCATACCCACTACAACTACTGTAATCAATAAGGCGGTATCATTAGAAACATTCAGAACTTCAGAAATAGTAAAGATGCTTTCCAAATTAATTGCTCCTGTATAAAGCACTATAGGTAAAAGGGTTACCACAAATGAAATCATCAAGAAGAATGCAACGTAAGACCTCAACACACCGTCAAATCTATTTTCCAAATACTGGGGAATCGTAGTCAACCCCATTTTTAAATATTTTGGAATAAAATAGACTGTTGCAACAATTAAGGCTAAGGCTGAAGTGACCTCCCAACCGATTACAATAAAACCGTTTTTATAGGAAGAGCCGTTCATTCCAATTAAATGTTCTGTTGAAATATTAGTCAACAACATGGAACCTGCAATGACAATCCCCGTCAAGCTTCTTCCTCCCAAAAAATACCCCTCTTCTGAAGTCAACTTTTCCTTTCTGAGTCTAAACCATGAATAAACTGCTACAAATACGGTATAGGCTAAAAAAGTAGTGAGTGTAAACATCTGCTAAATGATTTCTGAAAGTAATACTACCCGGTTTTCTTCACTTGACTTCTTTGCAGCCAAACTTATAGCTACCGATTGAAGCCCATCCCAAACGTTGAGTTCAGGATCTTCGTTTTTTTCTAGAGACTCAACAAAAGAATCCAGTATGTTGAGGTAGGATTCTTTATAGCGTTCAATAAAAAAACCGACAGGTATAGGATGATGTACCCCTTTATTATCAGAAAAAGAAACGGTATTATCGGCTTTGTTGGAAGCAGATAACATCCCTTGTTCGCCAAAAACTTCTACCCGTTGATCGTATCCAAAAGTACTGTTTCTACTGTTTTCAATGGTCGCAAAGCCTTTGTCTTTGAATTTGAGTAAAGTAACGGCAGTATCCACGTCTCCCACGGACCCTAAAGGTAAATTACCGAAAATACTGGCCGTAGCATATACTTCAGTGACTTCACTGCCCATCAAGTGTCTGGCTAAGTCAAAATCGTGTATCGCCATGTCTAAAAAAAGACCTCCTGAAGTTTTAATAAATTCCATAGGGGGAGGTCCTGGATCTCGGCTAATCAATTTTATAGACTGAACACGCCCAAGTCGATCCTCCTGGAGATCTTTTTTGATTTTTAAAATATTAGGATCGTACCTGCGGTTAAAGCCAACCATAAATTTTACTGAAGTTTGATCCAATTGCTTTTTAAGTAGTTGTATGTTTTGAATGGACAAATCAATTGGTTTTTCACAAAATATATGCTTCTCGGAAGCAATTGCGAGTTTAAGGTGATCGAAATGAAATCCAGTAGGGGATGCAATAACAAGTGCATCTATATCCACCTTAGCTAACATTTGCTCTAATGAAGTAAAGTAATTTTGAACTCCGAATTTTTTTGCTAGAGGAAGACTTTTTTGACTTCCGCTGCAAACAGCAACGACCTTGGCGTGGGGACTATAGAGTTGAATATTCTTCAAATGTACTTGCCCTATTCTACCCAGTCCAATTATACCAATTTTAATCATTTACACTAAATTAAAAATGGAGCTGAGTAGGGAGGTATTTGGCTATTAAATCTTCGTAATAGGGTTTTAATGCTTTCGCATCTGGTGGAATAGGAACCTTGGAATACAAATCGTAGGGATTGAATTTCTTTACCCATTTAAAGTTTTCGTGGTCTTCCTTATTCATCAGATGAGAATAGGCTTCTTCACGGTGTTGGGCATAAAAGGAATGATACCGAATAATGTAAAGCGCAGGTTTAGGTAAGTAGTCCTTCAGCACATGGTAAAGGTATTCATCGTGTCCCCAACTCATTTTGACCTGGTCCAAACCACAATTTTCTGAATATATACCCAGCTTGGTGTTGTAACGCTCATCCGAATAATCTGGATTCTCAGCAAAAAATTCTGAATAAACAATTTTATCGGAGAACTGGCAGCCTACAGGATACGTATCTCCCACCACAGCCCACTGAGGCTCTCCGTAAAGACAAAGTACTTTCCCTAAATCATGAAGCAGTCCTGTCAACACAAACCAATCCGGATGTCCATCCTGTCGAATTGCCTCTGAAGTTTGGAGCAGGTGTTGCAATTGATCCAATTCAATGTCAGGATCGCTGTCATCTACCAAGGTGTTCAGGTAGTCCAATGCATCCCAAACTGACATTTTACTTTTGTTTAGATTTAAGAATTCGTCTTGCTTAGATACCACGAAATCATAAGTCTGGTACTGATGATTTATTTTATAAAAATTCCTCACCAATTGATCTCTTGGGGAGTCAGCATAATTTCTATAATCCTTTTTTTGTTTTTGATGAGGCTTGGGATAGCGTTTTTTAAGGTCGTCTTCCCAGTGCTCTAAACTTTCTAGAGGTGTGTTAGGGATCATAAGCTAAGTTTTTAGAATTTTAATAATTATACTATTTTAGTTTTACTTGCTACAGGTTGATTTATTTGTAAAAATAAACATAAACTTATACCTTGGTTAATAAGGGCATTAATATATAAATATTGTAAGGGTGAAATTTCCCTGTTTTTTCATTTTTGATTTATTTATTTGCCGTTGAGGTTAATTTTTTGATTAACTCAATTTCATCATTTGAAAATGGTTCTCCATTCTGATAAAAAATATCGTGATGCCATTTATTAGGAGGTTCAGTATATGTTGAATCCCAACTTTTCCAGGGATAAATAGTATTTGTCTTTCCAGACACAAAGCCCCAATTATATGCTCCTATTTTATTCTCATAAAAAATTGGTAAAACATCCTCAAAAGTACTCTTATGCTCACGAGCAATATACTCAGTACATAAAAGTGGTCTATTATAATTTTTAAGTTGTTTAACTTTTTCTAAAACCTCTTCTTTTGATGCATAGGAATGAAATGATATAATATCCGAACTATTGATTATGAATTGATCTAACTCAGACAGATCACTTATAGTTGCCCAATCAGTATCCCAAGCATAAATGCCAGTTGTAATTGGTTGAGATGGATTAATTTCTCTTACCCATTTGACAGTTTTTTTTAATAAAGAAAGGGTATGTATTTGTTTTTTATCTTTTGGATCAATCTTACTTAAGTTATATGCTGAGCGATTCTCCTCAGTAATTTCAACTCCAATTTTTTTGTATAATTCAATTGCTCCTTCAAGCCAAACTTTAGCTTCACTTATCATTGCTTCATCATTAAGAATATATCCAATGTTCGCATATCCTTTAAGCCAATATGGAACTTCCTCCCAGCCCCATTCTCCTTCTCCTTTTTCTGAAAGCCACGCGTTATCCTTTTTTTGTAACCACTGACTTATATCAACTAAGTTTCCAGTTAGTCCATTTTTTTGTCTTTTTAAATATTCTAACAACCATCCATCTGGTTCAATTGATCCCACAGGAAGCTTAATTAAGCTGCTTGGAACTAGTGGTTCTCTATTAGAAACATAATGCTGGTTTTTGAAATTAGTATCAGGTTTATCTGCAATAGTGATTTGATCAACATTATCTGAACAACTAACAATAATAAAAAATAGAAGAATTGTTTTAGTTTTCATTAAGAGAATTAAATGAAGAAGTTGGTAGACCTTCTTTATTAAATAACGTTCCATGAACCCAGTTTTTCCAACCATACCTGACTTGTTTTGGATATATTACATTTACGTTCGAAAATACCCTTACTTTATTATAAACTATTTAATAATTTTAAATGTGATAAAAGTCACGCTTTAGAAGCTCCTTTGGGAATGGAAAGGCTTTGCCATGCGGCACCTTTGCTCATCTTGCCTATCAGTACAATTTGACCGATGTGGTAGGCGTAGTGCATCATTTGTCTGTTCAGCGCTTCTACCAGCGTGTGGCGCTGGTTGCGGATTAAAATTTCTCGATCAAAATCCTTTTCCCCGACTCCATTCAACGCATTGAAAAGACACGACCACCCCGCTTCCCACTTTTGGAGTAGCTCCTGCCGAGTTTGGATTGATAACTCAAATTCCCCTTCCCGATTCCGCCATTCCTTTTCCCCGTCTGAAGTGAATAGCTCCGTCCAGCGGGAGTGCATATTCCCTGATATATGCTGAACGATAAGGGCGATGGAGTTGCTGCCCTTCTCAGCTTCCCAAAACAATTCTAGTTCCTCCAACTGCTCAAAGGTTTGCTCCCCCAGCTGCTTGTAGTACTCAAATTGGAGGAGGGCGTTAGTCAAATAGTTTTTATTCATCTAGTGTTTCGTTCTGTTGTTTGAGCCAGTCTGCTTTGGTAAGGACATAGCTGCGTTCCCTACATCCCTCTTTTCCGTTATAAAATTCTTTTTCAAACGTCATCATCTGCTCCAAAATTCTGAGAGACCCTTTGTTTTCAATATACACAGTTGCATGGACTTGCGGGACATTTAGTTCCATAAAATAAAAGTGCAGCATTCCTTTCGCAGTTTCTGAACCGTAGCCTTTTCCCCAATAGGCACTTCTAAAACGATAGCCCATTTCACGTCCTCTCTGTTCGTTAATTAAAAATAACGCCAAACCGATCAGTTCTTCCTTTTCCTTTGTAAAGATGCCGCAGTCAACCTTTCGCTCCTGTAGATCCTGCAGTTCCCAATCCAGATTGCGGTTAAACCGCCCAAGCAGTTCTTCCTCCGATAACGGCTTCTGGGGAATGAACTCTAAAATCTCTAAATCCGTAAACAGTTCCTTAAAGAAAGGGAAATCCTCTGACCTAAGAGAGCGTATAAAGAGACGTTGGGTTTCAAAGAGGTTCATTTTGAGGTGTTTAGCTATTCTTGGTCTAAATAAAGCTGTTTTATCAATTTATGGGAGTTTTTGGTGTGGTTTGTTAACGGTTTTGGCTTCGTTTTATAACTCTTGTTTTACAAAGCTATTTATTTTCTTTTTCAAAATGCTCTTTAACTTCCAATGAGCAAAAATCCTAGCCAATAAATTAACTCCAAACAACCAAGCGAATGAGAAAAAGAGCATTTGAAAATCAAATTCATCAAATGAAAGTTTGCTTATATTGCCTAGTAAATAGATAATCAAAAATGGTACTACAATTGAGAATACCAACCAATTCCCATTTGTTATAATTAATTGGTTCTGCTCTTTTCTTATTTTAACAATTCCACTGACTAAAAAAGATTTAAAATTTAAAGAACTCCATCCATTTGCTTTGTGAAAAATAACTCTGTCTTTCTTTTAATATAATTGTAATTATTTTCCCTAAAATAATCTTCAACTATGTCTAAAGCATCAGTTACATTTATTTCATTATCTAAAATTTCTAATTTACTCCGAAACTGTATGGGAAGGAAAGTCAAACTATTTTTTAATTAAGTTAACGGTCTCGTATAACCTTCAGTTACGGGTTTATATGTATTAATTTTGGATTTGACACGGACTTTAGCAATTCTGAGTGTATTCGGACGCAGTCGAATCCGCCATAATTGCGGTTATACATTGTTGTTCGCAGGTTTTTTTTAATTCAGCCATAATAAAATTCCAATTATTGAAATCAATCCGCAAAAAATAAAAATTCCGAAAATTAATTGTTCCTTTTTTCGTTGATTTTCAGCACGGTTACGAATCCGTTTTTTTATTTCAATTAGTTCTTTTTCAGGTACAGTCTTAAAATTCAGTGGTTCAGTTTTCTTGTCAGTTGAGTAAATTCCCTCACGATTATTTTCTTTAAACTTTGGTCGATTTGATGGACGCTGTGCTCGGTTTTGTTTTATCCGATTATTCATATCCTGAACATGTCCTGCTCCAAATGACATTTTGATTTATTTAAATTATACTCAAATTCCGTTTCGTTGCATAACTTGGGTACACTAATATATATCCCAAATATCTCATTTATCAACCCCCATAAGCTGTCTAAATGCACCCATTCGATAAACTCAAAGAAATGTGTTTTTTTCCAGCTGCTCTTCTTTTTTTAAAACAGAAATACGGGCTAGGGCTTTCATGGAGTACGTCGCGATTTGGGTTTAGAGTTTAAATAAAAAAAAAGACCCCTTGGTCAAGGGGTCTGTGGGTATTTTAACATTTATCACCTTACTCCTCCAATTGCAGTGTTGCCCAAACCTCCTCGTCTTTTTCTAGAGTAAGGTTATTGCGCAGGATGGAGTAACTGTTAATCTCCAGTAAAGTATTGGTAAATTCCTGTTCGCGGGTGTTGCGCTCCCCTTCACAGGCGCGTTCGGTAAAGAATAAGTCGGTAAAGGTAAGCTTGTCTTCTTTGGTTGTATAACTTCCTCCTCCGCTGTTACAGGATGTTTGGACGTCTAGGGTGCCTTTGGCAAAAAAGGTGATACCTGTATCTTCATCCAAAATGGAAGAAGAAATCGCGTTGGGTGTTCGGAGGGAAACCACTTCCCAGGCATTAACCAAATCGGCGTTTTCTGGACGGGTTAGGGTCAGTACAACATTCCACTCGGCATTGCGCAATTGAGCTCGGTTTTCTTCTAGAGTAAAGGTCAATGCCGCGTTTTCAAAAAGGGCTGCCAATTCTTGCTCTCGGTTTCCTTCTGCTTCAGGACAGCCAATCAAGGTAGAGGCTATCAAGGAAAAAGTTAGGGTCTCTTCTTGGATCGCCAATCCTCCAAAAAGGGTGTTGCATCCTGCAGAAGCAGAAAAATTCTCTTCTTCAAAAAGGAGGGTTCCCCCTCCGTCAATGTCCCAATGACCTAAAATGGAATCGGGATCAAGGTCGGGAAAGGTGATTGCATCCGTATCACAGGCGAAAAAGACAAGTGAAAAAAAAAAGAAGGGAAAATAAAGTAGGCTTGTTTTCATGGCTGTTGGATTGAAATTAAAAAATCACAGGAGCCAAAAACCATACCAAAGCCCTATTTCAAATGACCTGTTTTCTTTCCGATCAAAATTAAATCCGTTTGACGGCCATTCACATAGCGAAATCCATCAGGACCGTAATAGCCTGGCTCTTCCAACATGATACGTACATCTTTTTTCCACTCCTCGATATAGACCTTGGCGTTCAACTCAATGGCATAGACCGTATTTTCATAAAGAGGGTGTTCCCCAGAACCGGGGATGCCTTCTTGGGCGTCCCACATCCCGAAGGTCGTCCCGGCTGAGTGGCCGTACAAGCCCAAGGGATGGGTATATATTTGGGGAGTGGAAAAAAGA
>JAQWHT010000072.1 GCA_029249225.1 Flavobacteriaceae bacterium | reverse complement strand
ATAGGGTTTTGGGTTTTAGATTATCGAATATCACACTGTGGTAATTAACTTTAAAAGATTTATTCCCCTTATATTGTCCAAGATCAAAAGGCTCAGAAGCAGCTTCAAAAGTTGATGCGTTGGATTTGAAGTTTGAATTTTCTGTTGCTATTGATATTTGAGCTAACCCCTTTTTAACATTAGAATCAGTACGCCAAGTTACCGCTCTAGATGTAGAAGGATCACCATGGAAAGTTAATATAATCCGATCTGGATTCTTACTTGGTATCTCCCAATGATGAAGCTCTGTATGATCATGTTGAGCAAATGAATAAAGTGAAAATAAGTATATGACTATCCTAAATAAGTTAATGTGAAAAAAATGCACTTTTAAATGATTTATAACTTGAGGCATCTTTTTAGAGCAATGGAGTGTTTTGAAATTCATTTCTTTTTTTAAGTTAATTTAAATTAAAATTTCTCATGCAAATTGAGTTAGGTAAGATATCAATAAATTGATCTTTTGACCTAATGTAAATTTTACCTCTTATAATTAATGGATCTTTTATTGCAGAAGCAAAAAAATTTTCTAACTCTTCTATCTTTTTGTTTAAATAATAGGAAAGAATCAGTTGTGTTGAGTCACTTTTATCCCAGAATAACTCAGATTGTTTCTTTTGGGATTTTATTACTTTATTTACTTCTATAAGCGAATCCATTTCAAAAAAAAACCTTTTACCCAGAGCATTTAAAAAAATTTTATTATCGTCTGCTAAAACAAGTTGAATTTTACTGATTTTCATTTTAAGTATCAGCTTTTTAATCCCAGTTAAGGTATAGGAATCTAATGTAAAAGAATTTCCAAGAGAAAAATAAAAATAATTTTCATTGTTTGATTTTACTTCAATATTATGCTCTATAAAATCGGTTGGACATAAAAAAAAAAGTACTCCTTTCATCAAATTAGATCCATTTAATTTTTAAATGGAAACGATGAGTGATGAACATCTATCTTCAGGTTTCCTTCAACTAATCTATATCCAAATGTGTACTCTACTTTTACCTCAATACCATTCGCATCCGAAAAAAAGTAATTCCCCATTGAAATGGCTCTTTTTTCTTCTAATACGAACCCAAAATTTTCAAATCTTACTTTTATCCAAGGTTGGATCGCAAAACCCTTATCTTCATCACATGTTCTATCATGGCCAGCAATGAAATATGACATTGCCTGAGATTTTTTAGATCTAAATTGTTCATTCTCGCACTTGGTTGGCTTGAACAAGACCTCCCCTACATCAAAAGCATACAGTTGCTCTAAAAAATTATTTGTAAATGCCTGACATTCTATGCGGCTTTCTTTTAATTCTCCTATTTTAACTACACCATTTCCCCATCTCTTTTGTACTTCTAAAACTTGATCTTTTGTAATCATTTGAAATATAATTTTAATTGATTTCTTTTTTATAAATAGGATCAGTCCTTTCAATAGGCCAGTCATCCTCATACCCTTTTTCCCATTTTTTAGACTCCAATTCCTTATCTGTAGATAAGCAACCATCTAAGTGTGACTTTATGAGATGTTCATCTAGGTTTTGTCCTATAAAAACAATTTCATTTTTACGGTCACCATAAGTTACATCCCATTCGTTTTCTATTTGTTGCTGATTTTCAACAAAAGAAAGTTGTTGTATTCGGTGTTGAAAGGGCATGCTGCTCCACCAAACTCCTGCACTATCTCCTTTTAGGGAACCCCCAGCTTGACCCCAAATCAAGGCTTGATCTGGTCTTGATGCCAACCAAAATAATCCTTTACTCCTGATAATAGAAAGAGGAAATCCTTTTTGAACATAATTAAAAAAACGAACAGGATCAAAAGGTTTTTTTGATCTGTAAACAAATGATGAAATTCCATACTCTTCAGTTTCAGGTTTATGTTCATCTTTACTTAGCTCTTCAATCCAACCAGCACTCTGCTCAGCTTTCTCAAAATCAAACATCCCTGTATGTAGTATTTCTTTCAGATTAATTTTACAAAAAGTTGATTTAATTATTTTAGCAGAGGGATTTAATTTATTGATTGTCTTGTCAAGAAAAGACAACTCTTCATTAGAAACCAAATCTGTTTTGTTTAAAATGATAACATTTGCAAATTCAACTTGGTCTGTTAATAAATCTACAATAGTGCGATAATCTTCATCTGTATCATTTAATTCTCTATCCATCAAAGTTTCAGAACTTCCAAAGTCTTTAAAAAAATTAAAAGAGTCCACTACAGTAACCATCGTATCTACATAACTATAGCGAGATAAATCAATCCCACTGTCCTCATCAATAAAAGAGAATGTTTGCGCTACTGGAATAGGTTCGCTTATACCCGTACTTTCAATTAACAAATAGTCAAATCTATTTTCATTTGCTAATTTTTCAACTTCTATCAATAAATCTTCACGAAGTGTGCAACAGATACATCCATTGCTCATTTCAACTAATTTTTCTTGGGTATGAGAAAGGGTATTTTCACTTTTTACCAGATTGGCATCAACATTTACCTCGCTCATGTCATTTACTATAACGGCAACTTTTAATCCTTCTTTATTTTGGAGAATATGGTTGAGTAGGGTGGTCTTACCAGACCCTAGAAACCCACTTAATACTGTGACTGGAAGTTTTATATCAATCATTTACAATGTTTTAGGTTTAAGAGATGTAACAAAGAAAGTGCAATAGCAGCTAGATAAGTTATATACTCTGAAAATTGAAATAAATCTGTTTTCTCATTGAGAATTACAAAAAAAAGAGTTCCCCAACTTAACCAAAATAAATACTTCATGATTTTTACTCTAGTAAGTCGAGTTGAGAAATAGACCATTAATAAAGAAATGAATAGAAATATGTAATCAAAATTTCTCCACCATGAAAACGACATTGATAATTCTGAACTTAAAGATGAATACATTACAAAAATTAATGGGGTTGAAATACAATGAAGTATGCAGAGTGAGCACGTTAATACTCCAAAAAAATCTGAGTTTTTTACAAAAAATTTGATAATTTCCGGATTTAAAAATTTGTATAAGCAAAACTAATAAAGATACTTTGTTATTGCAACAAAGTTGCAATAACATTTATGGGCATCGTTAGAAAAACCAAATCATTAGAATTAGTGTTGAATGAATTTAGATGCGAGAAAACAGCAATTTCTGCAATTGAACTTATCAAAAGGCTTTATTCAAAATTGAATAAAACCACTATTTATAGAATTTTAGAAAACCTTGAGGATGATGGTGTTTTGCACTCATTTTTAGGTCAAGAAGGGGTAAGGTGGTATGCAATGTGCCACAATTGTTCAAAGTCAAAACACAATGATCTGCATCCCCATTTTGAATGTGTTAATTGTGGGAAAATTGACTGTTTAAATCTAGAGGTCAATATCCCTAACATTCCTAACCGTAAAGTCTCATCTTCTCAAATTTTAATTCAAGGCAAGTGTGAGGAATGTTATGATTTAAAATAATTTTCGATTTGCATTGGATCTATTAAATAAAATAATCACGATTTAATTTTTTGATATCACTTCCTCCATTTTATGATTAACTGAAAATCTCTGGAGATAAAGGGTTTCGAGATTTCAAAAGAGTTATCTACCAAAACAATAAAACAGTTATACTATTATAGTGTAACCGTTTTTGATTTATATTTCCTAACGATGGACCGCTGCAGTTTATCCTTGTCTTTCATATTTATTAGCTCTTGATAATCACTAGCTCTTATATTGTGATGACTCCATAAGGCCAACTCAATTAGTACTGGGGCTAGTGAAAGTCCTTTTTCGGTAAGAATGTAGTAGTTTGTTTTCTTGTTATTGGGTAGGTTTACTTTAAGCGTAAATCCATTTTTTTCAAGAGTTTTTAACCTACTAGACAAAATGCTTGGCGCGATTGACTCCACGCTTTCTGAAAATTCTTTAAATGTTTTTTTTTGTTCTAATAGCATCAATTTGATAATAACCAGTGTCCACTTATCACCTAGTACATCTAAAGCAGAAGTTATAGGACATTCACATCTGAAATTCTCTTTAACAAATGACATAAGTAAGATTTTAATTATTACTATTAAAAAGATAGTAATAATTATTATTTTCGCTATCAAATCAAAAGTAATAATAAATAATCTATCAAATGGATAAAAAGGTTTTATTAACAGGTATTTCAGGTTACATAGGAAATCACTGTGCCGTTGAATTATTAAAGAATGGATATTCAGTCCGTGGATCTGTGAGAAGTTTATCAAAATCTGAAAAGGTTATTGAGGCAATTAAAAAAGAAGTAGATCCCAAAGACAATTTAGAATTTTGTGAGTTGGACTTGTTAAGCGATGATGGTTGGGATAATGCTGTGAAGGGATGTGAGTTTGTTATGCACGTAGCCTCTCCATTTATTAATATTGAGCCAAAAGATGAAAATGAATACATAAGACCCGCCGTAGATGGGACTATAAGAGCATTGAATGCTGCAAAAAAAGCAGGGATCAAAAGAGTAGTTTTGACCTCATCAATGGTTTCAATGTTAGGAAGTGCTGATAAATCCATAAAAGTAGATTCGGAAACGTGGACCAACGTAGAAGCAAAAAATGTGTCTGCTTATGCAAAAAGTAAAACCTTAGCAGAACAAGCTGCTTGGGACTTTATTCATGCACAACAAGACGACACTCCTAAAATGGAACTTGCTGTAGTTAATCCGGGTCCTGTTTTTGGACCAAGTTTATCAGGCGACTTAACGGGAGCTTCAATGGGCATGTTTAAGCAAATGATGTTAGGAAAAATGCCAATGATTCCTCAAGCTTCAATTAACATGTCTGATGTTCGAGATATTGCTAAAATACATGTACTGGCTCTCGAAAATGAAAAAGCAGACGGAAAAAGATTTATTGTTACTACTGAAGAACCCTATGCTTTTCAGCAAGTGGCCAAAATACTTAAATCCAATGGTTATGATAAAGTAAGTACAAAGTTGGCCCCTAATTTTTTACTCAAACTCCTAGGTAATATTGATAGAAGCTTGAGGAAT
>JAQWHT010000064.1 GCA_029249225.1 Flavobacteriaceae bacterium | reverse complement strand
AAGCTAATGTTGCTACCCAAGAGCAGGCTGTTGTTCAAGCCGAAAATGCATATCGTCTTTCGCGTATTAGCTTAGCACAATTACTTTTAATAACAGACTATGAAAATTTTGATATTGCCAAAGAAGATTTTGACATTCCTTTCTCAGAAATTTTAACTGAAACGCCAAAGGATATTTTTGAAAAAGCATTAACTCAGAGAAATGATATCAAACTGGGGATAACAAATTTAGAAATTGCTGAAAAAGATATTGATTTAGCTAAGGGTGCATTGATGCCTACTTTATCAGCTTTTTACAATTACAATACACGTATTTCATATTCTGACAGATTTATTGAAACAGGTAATTTGTTGCAAACACCTATAGGGGTTGTGCAAGACAATGGAGCTGTTGTTGTTAGTCAATTTCCTGAAAGAGAAATCGCAGGTCCTCTTTCTTTTGGCACCCAGTTTGGTCAAAATGATGGACAGAGCTACGGACTTTCCTTAAATATTCCAATTTTTAATGGACTCTCAGCTAAAAATAATATTAAGAGAAGAAAGCTTAATTTAAAGCGCCTTGAAAACCAACTTGAACAGACGAAGTTGGATTTAGAAAACACCATAAATCAAGCTTACAACAATGCGAAGGGAGCGTATAAGTTTTACGATGCTTCTGAAAAAACATTAATTGCTCGAAAACAAGCTTTTGACATTGCCAAACAGCGCTTTGATGCAGGTGTATTGAATTCGTTTGATTTTGTTCAAGTAAGACAACGTTATCAAATTGCATCCTCTGATATTATCCGTGCTAAATTTGATTATATCTTCAAGCTGAAAGTCTTGGAATTTTATTTCGGTCTACCTTTAAAAAATTAAACAAGCTTTAAAGAACAGTTGTTTATATTTGCCGATGGCTTTTAAGATTTATTGTTTTGTTAGTGTAAACTAGTCAAATCAGTCTTAAGGCATGCAGACAAGTATATCATATGGCTTACATTCTTCATCTTGAAACTTCTACCAAACAATGCTCCGTAGCACTATCTTTTGAGGGAGAACTCAAGGCTTCTCGAGTTTTGTTAAGCGACTCATTTAGTCATAGTGAAAAACTTCACCTTTTTATTTCTGAGGTTTTAGATGAGGCACAGTTAAAGCCTGAGAAACTGAACGCAATAGCAGTAAGTAAAGGCCCCGGATCTTATACCGGCTTGCGTATTGGAGTTGCTGCAGCAAAAGGGTTGTGTTTTGCATTAGACCTTCCATTAATTGCTTTAAACTCTTTGGAGGTTTTGGTCCAATCAGTGTCCGGTCAGAATACTGAATTTGTTATCCCGATGTTGGATGCAAGAAGGATGGAAGTTTATACCGCACTTTTTGATGGGAATAGAAATTGGAAACACCAAACCTCAGCATTGGTTTTAACTGAAAACTCATTTAAGGACCTTGTTGAGCAGAAAAAAGTTTTTATTTTAGGGGATGGTGCCAAAAAATTTCAAGAGCTTAATCCAAAGATCCGTGCACAATTTTCCACTGAGAATAACTACCCAAATGCAAATGACATGGTCGAATTAGCTTGGCAAAAATACAAGGCTAAAGACTTTGAATCTTTAGCCTATTTTGAACCTTTTTATTTGAAAGATTTTCAAACAACTCCCCCTAAGAAGAAAACGAATATTTAGCCATTGAGAGCGATAACACTTTCAATTTTCCCTGGCATCATTTCTTTAAGCATATTTTCGATACCATTCTTTAAAGTAAAAGTAGATGATGGACAGCCGCTACATGCTCCTTGGAGAATAACTTGAACCGTTTTATCTACTTCGTTGTAGGAGTCAAATTGTATATTACCTCCATCTGATGCCACAGCAGGTTTAATATATTCATCCAAAATAGAAACAATTTGAGTTTCTGTTGGACCTAAACTCTCAATAACCTTTTCTTCACCAGAAGAGACTTTTTGCTGAGGGACTTCTTTTAAAATGAGGTTTCCTTCTTCGATATATTTTCGAATAAACTCTCTGAGCTCCATCACTATTGCATCCCAATTTGCCACTTCATACTTGGTAATGGAAACGTAGTTTGCATCAATAAAAACTTCTTTCACAAAGGGGAAGTGAAATAACTTTTCAGCCATTGGTGCACAACTGGCTTCATCTATATTTTTAAATTCAATACTTTGCGTAACTAAAGGTTTGTTAGCTACAAACTTCATTACAGAAGGGTTGGGTGTGCTTTCTGCATAAACACTTACCGGAATTTTATCATTTGAAGTTGCTTCTATTACAATACCTCCATCGTTAAGATACAGCTGAAGTTGTTCTTGAACTTCTTCAATGACTTCTGCCCATTCAAGTATGTCAAAACGTTCAACTTCAATTTTATTTTCAAGTAACCGTACGGACTTAACAAAAGGGAGATAAAACAATTGTTGAATCAGTGGAGCCCCCTTTGCATCATCTATATTTTTATAGTGAATCTCTTCTTTTGGTCCTATAGCATGATTGAATTTGAATTTAGCCCAGGGGTTCCCTTTTTCGGTAAAAGTATTGATTTGATAACTTTTCATTTCGCATTTTCTTTGGTTCAAAAATAATCAAAGCCAACAGATTTTTAACAGTGATTTTATTCAAATCAGTAAAAATTCTTTTTTTTGTAATTTTAGCTTTTAAAATTGATGAATGTTACTTAAATCATTACGAGGCTATACACCAACATATGGCAGGGATTGTTTTTTTGCCGAAAATGCTACACTCATAGGAGATATTAAGATGGGAGATCATTGCTCGGTCTGGTATCAGGCGGTTATACGGGGTGATGTCAATAGTATAGTTATAGGCCATAGTGTAAATATACAAGACGGCGCTGTCATTCATGCTACTTACAAGAATGCTTCAACTTATATAGGTGATAATGTTTCAATAGGTCACAACGCAATCGTTCACGGTTGTAAAATTCAAGACAATGTCTTAATTGGTATGGGAAGTATAGTAATGGACCATTGTGAAATTGGTTCTAATAGTATTATTGCTGCAGGGGCTGTAGTGACTCAAGGAACTGTTGTGCCTCCTGGTTCTGTCTTTGGGGGAATTCCAGCTAAAAAAATTAAAAGCCTGACCGAGGATCTGCAAAAGAACGAAATTGAACGAATAGCAAAGAATTATCAAGTCTATGCTTCTTGGTTTAAAGATAAAGAATAAAAAAACCATCCGAAGATGGTTTTAGCTAATTGTTATAGGATTTTATTTAAAATCCTAAGTCTGTTTTGACGTCAGCCATTAAATCTTTTCCTGAGGCCATGATCACACTTCCTCCAGGACTAGAATCTAAAACATAATCAAATCCTTGAGCTGCAGCAACTTTTTCAATGGCAACTCTTGCCTTATCATAAAGTGGACGCATCATGTCAGCAGATCGTTTTTGTAATTCTTGAGCTGCAGTTTCTCTAAACTCTTGAATCCGTTGTTGCATTTCTTGCAATTCAACTTGACGCTGCTGATTGATTAGATCTGTTTGATTTTGTGCATCTCCTTGGTAGTTCTGAGCTTTTGTTTGGAATTCTTTTACTGAATTTTCCATTTCTTTAGCGTATTGCTCTTCTAATTTTTTTAGCTCACCTTGAGCTGCAATCACTTCAGGCATTTCACTTATTAATTGCTGGGTATTGATGTGGGCAACTTTTGATTGAGCTGCAATACTCAGTGGCGCAATGAAAAGTGTTAAACTGACGATGAGTGTAGATAAGAATTTCATAAATGTTTGGTTGTTAATTTTTTATACTGGATGCTTTAGATTTTAAAGCCTCAATTTGTTCTTTTCTTTTTTGAATTTTTTGCTGTCGATTAATTCTTTTTATAACCAGATCGCTAATATCGTAATTTTTTGCGGAATATAGCATTGTAGCTGTGGAAGATCGATCAAAAATAAAATCATATTTCTTCTCTTCGGCCACTTGTTTTACGAGTGTCATCACCTGATCTTGGAGTGGTTGTATTAATTTTGAACGCTGAACGATCATATCGCCATTAGGACCAAACCTTTTTTCTTGCAATAGAATGATATCCGAGGCAAAATCTTGAATCTCTAATTCGCGATCGCTTATCAATTCAGGGGTTAAAATAATTCGCTCAGCATTGAGTTGATCTTGAATTTGTTCAAGTTCTAGTTTTTTAAGTTCAATTTCTTTTTTCCAGTTTTCAATATTTTTATCAAGTAGATCACTAGCTTTATTATACTCTTCAACTGATTCCAATATATAGTCCATGTCAATATACCCTACTCTGTTACCCCTTTGGCTGTGAGAGAGTACACTGAATAGCATTGCTATCGAAAAAAACAGGGATTGCTGAAGCTTGTATTTCATTATTTTAATAACGAATGAATAAATCAGTTAGTATAGGTTTTCAGAATTAAATGTGCCTAAATTTTGTTAAAAGCGTTGACCAATGATGAAATGCGTTTCCCAACCATTGGGGGTTGTAGAATTTGGGTTGGTGTTGTCGAAGCCATATCCAAAGTCAATACCTAATAATCCAAATGCAGGCATAAAAATCCGGACACCTGCTCCTGTAGAGCGTTTTGAATTAAAAGGATCAAATTCTCTAAAGCTATTATATCCATTTCCAGCCTCGAGGAAAGTTAAGGCATAAATAGAAGCACTTGGCTTTAGAGTAATTGGATAACGAAGCTCTATTGAAAATTTATTATAAATGACAGATCCGTCATTCCCAGATAGGGATTGGTTCGGATAGCCCCTCAAGGCTATAGTTTCTCTCCCGTCTAGTGCGTAACTAACCATACCATCTCCACCTAGGAAAAAGCGTTCAAAAGGAATATTTCCTCGGTCACTGTTATAAGAACCTATGAAACCAAAGTCAGCCTGAGTTTTTAATATCAAGTCGTCAAAAACACGTGTATACCAAGTTCCGTTGAATTTGATTTTATAAAATTCAAGCCAGCGAAAACGTTCTTGGTCTATCTTATCAATAAGAGGATTACCATCTTCATCGTGGAATTCTACTTCAGTTTCTAAATTTCCATAGTCTCTCCCTGTGATAAAGGAGGAGGGGGGTGTACATTTAGCACTGATATTAAAGGTTGAACCACCTGTAGGGAAAATTGGATTTACTCGAGTATTATTTCTCGATAGGCTAATTGTATATGCTAAGTTATTCGCTTCCCCATCTCCAAAGGTAAATAAGCCAGTATAATAATTCTGAAGATTGTAATACTGATATGAAAGAGCTTGTGATAACTGGAAAAAATCATCCGGTACTTGGAGGCGCTTTGCCAGTCCAAAAGTTAACCCACTTATTTGAAATGATTGGCTCTTGTCAGCTAAACCAGTAAAGAAATCATAGCGATATTGTATGGTGTGTTGTAATGAAGTGGATAGCTGAACTGGTTGTTCTCCACCTAACCAAGGTTCAGAAAAATTAAAGCTATAGGTACTATAAAATTGACTAGCTTGAAGTCTGAGTGCAAGGGTTTGACCATCACCCATTGGTAACGGTTTATAGGATTTTCCATCAAATATATTTCTCATGGAAAAATTGTTGAATGAAAGTCCAAGGGTACCAATAAATCCACCTTGACCGTAGCCTCCTTGAAGCTCAATTTGACTTGCTCCAGACTCTACTAAATCAAATTTCACATCAATCGTACCGTCATTAGGATTAACGTTTTCCATTTCAGGATTAATTTGCTCAGCATCAAAAAATCCTAGCTGACCTAATTCTCTTACAGTTCTTACTAAACGATCTTTACTGTAGAGTTCTCCAGGCTTGGTTCTTAATTCACGGTAGATCACATGATCATTGGTTTTGGTATTACCTTCGATATAAATTTTATTGAAATTAGCTTGTTTACCTTCAGTGATTCTGATCTCAAAATTAATAGTATCGTTTACAGCACTTACTTCTACAGCATTTATGTTAGAAAAAAGATAACCGCTATTTTGATAGAGGTTGGTGATGTCGTTTCCATCAGGTTTGGAGGTGTCGGCAATTCGTTTTTTGAGAAGTACACCATTGTATGTATCTCCTTTTTTTAAACCTAAAATCTGTTGAATAATATTATCCCCATAAACTGTATTTCCAATAAAATCAATCGCTCCAAAATAATATTTCCTTCCTTCCTCTATCCTGATGTCTACTACCACAGAGTTAGGGTCTTTCTCATCTTTAATCAGACTGTCTGAAATAATTCGCGCGTCCCTGTAACCTTCTTCTTTGTAAAAATCAATTAATCTTACTAAGTCTTCGTTAAATTCTTTTTCGTTGAATTTAGATTTTTTCCAAAAACGGTACGATTTTTTATGTTTGGTGTTTTTGAGTTTGTTTTGAAGTTTAAAGGATTTAAAGATTTCATTTCCTTCAAAATTAATTTTATTGATTTTCACTCTGGGTCCTCTATCAACATTAACAACCATTTTGTAGGTGTTTTTACCAACGGTATCCAAAATAGTATTTAGAGTGACTTTAGTATTTAAAAAACCGTCTTTTTTATATTTATTTTCAATGTAATTTTTAGTATTAGTTAAAAAGCTTTCAGAAAGCTTTTTCCCAGCTGTAAGTTCTGTATCTTTTATAATAGATTCAATCTTTCCTTTTTTGAGACCTTTAACTTTTACATCTGATAAAGTAGGTAGTTCCTCGATTTCTATCTCTAGATCAATAAATTCTCCTTTAACTTTAGTTACATAAAAGTTAATGTCACTAAATAATTCTAGTCCCCAAAGTTTGTTAATGATGTCGCTTACCTCTTCACCCGGTACACTAATTTTTTGACCTTTTTTAAGTCCACTGTAGGAAACCACGGTTTGGGCATTAAAACTTTTTAGTCCTTTGATTTTAATAGTGTCAATAACATAACTCTTTCCTTTAACAAATCCTTCAGTTTGAGCATAGCCAGTATGCCCTAAGAGAAGAAATAGTCCCAATAGAAAATAGCTGTAAAGTAGTTTAAGATGTGAGTTGTTGGCTTGTTTTTCCAAATCTTCTTTCTCGTTTTGTATAGTCCTCAATTGCTTTTCTTAAATCTTCTTTTTTAAAATCAGGCCAAAGCGTTTTAACAAAATACAATTCAGCGTAGGCAATATGCCATAGCAAAAAATTACTTATTCGTTCTTCACCACTGGTTCTTATCAGTAAATCAACAGCTGGTAAATTACGGGTGTAAAGATGCTCAATTATGGTGGATTCGTCAACTTTTTCAGGCGAAATTATGCTATTTTTAACTTTAAAAGCGATGGCTTTCATGGCTTCGGTGAGTTCTTCTTTGCCCCCATAATTTAAAGCTAATGTAAGGATCATCCCCGTATTGTTTTTTGTTTTTTTGATCACATAGATTAGTTCATCTTTTACTGGAGTTGGTAAGCCATCCAAATTTCCTATTGATTGTAATCGAATATTATTGCGAACTAATCGACTAAATTCTTTTTTCAATGAGTTGACCAGTAGCTTCATTAAAATATTTACCTCATCTTTTGGTCGACTCCAATTGTCGGTAGAAAAAGCATAAAGTGTTAAGTATTCAATTCCCTGATTTGTAGCCTCCTCCACTACATCTCGCACAGTCCGAGCGCCCTGTTGGTGACCCTTTACACGGAGTTTACCCTGTAAATTTGCCCACCGGCCGTTTCCGTCCATAATGATCGCGACATGTTTGGGTTGTTTATTCATTTATTCTTTACAATAACACGGAAGATCGCCAAAGGTAAATGAAATTGTGAAACCCATAAAGATATACCAGTCATTATTCGTAATATTTCCAAATTTAAGATTAGCTTCATCGATATATTCGTTGCCAGGATTACTTCCGTCAAGATTGTCAATCATTGTGTAGCGCGCTCCCAGTTCAAATCCTAAAATAAATAATGGATTAGGATTAAATTTCAAGCCAAGTATGAAAGGGATTGCAAACTCTTGGTCTTTTCCGTAATTATTATAGAACGTGTCACC
>JAQWHT010000051.1 GCA_029249225.1 Flavobacteriaceae bacterium | reverse complement strand
TATGAAAGAGATTCCATAGTCCTTATTAAAGCCCTCTCCAATTTGATCTGCAATATTTTGAATAGCTGAAAGTCTAGTAAAGGGTTCCGTGATTAGATTTCCCAATGCTCGAAGAGGAAAAAACTTGATGATTTGTTCTGCACTGAGGTAAGGGATAAGGTCAGAAAGTTTCCAGCGCATTAATCCATAAGCCATCCCTTCAACAACTTGCCATAAAACCAGAAAACCAAGCGCAAATGCTGCTCGTTTTATGAGTATAGAAAGAAATAGACAGAAAGTAAAAAAGCCAAATAGTTTGACTGCATAAGCGAGCAGATATTCTAAGTCTGAAAAAATGATTTGAAATTCATTATAATCTGAATAGATCCCTCCTAAAATCATACTGATGATAAATACAAGAAGGGTTGAAATCACAACAAATGCTGCGATGGCATAAACTTTTGATTTTAAAAATTCTCCTTTGCTCATTCCATCTATAAGGTTTTGTTTTAAAGTTTTATAGGAGTATTCGTTCCCAATCATAGCAACGATAACGATGGCAAAAAAGAGTTTTAAAAGGGCAATAATAAAAGTATTGAAATGCCAGATGTAGGGGAAGTTAAAAATACCTTGCTCTGCAAGATTGAATTTAACGGGCCCAAATTCAACATTTATGGTACTTAGTATTGCAATACTAAAAATCAAAATAAAATAGCCGAACATTAAAATTCGTGAAGTCTTGTTGTGCCAAATCTTGTAAAGTTCAATGGATAGGAGACGCATTTATTTGGTTTGGGTTAAGGTAAAAAATTGATCTTCAAGTGAGGGTTTCTTTTTAGCTAGATGAGATACAAAGATCTGAGCCTTAGCCAGTTTTTCTGAAAGTTCTTCAGACTGTAAATCAGCATTTAAGAATACCTTTAAAGTGTCTTGTTCTTTTTCAATTGATTTCACTTGATCAATTCCTTCAAGGAATTGTTTTAAGGTTTCTAAGTTTTTTGACTTCAACTCAAAATAACCAAAGGTTTGACTAATACCATCCACGGGTCCTTCATAGTACTTAACACCATTTTTTAATACAATCACTTGATTGCAGACTTTTTCAACCTCATCTAAAAGGTGAGAGGCTAGAAGAATAGTTGTTCCATCTGCAGCAATTTTAGTAATTAACGCTCTGATTTGGTGAATTCCTTCTGGGTCTAGCCCATTTGTAGGTTCGTCCAATATGAGTAGTTCTGGATTATTGACTAAGGCTGCTGCTATGGCCAAGCGTTGTTTCATTCCAAGAGAATAAGTCCTAAATTTACTGTCCTTCCGATCCCAAAGCCCTACCAATTCAAGCTTTTCTTGTATGGTAGCAGTACTGCATTGTTTGATTTTACAGATTAGGTTAAGATTCTGCGACGCGGTCATGTAAGGATAAAAATTAGGTCGCTCGATGATGGCACCAATCTTTTTTAAAGCTTGATGGGTATTAAGTGTCCCTTGATACCATTGAAAACTTCCACTGCTGGGGTTGATGACATTGAGTACCATTCCTAAAGTGGTTGATTTACCACTTCCATTAGGGCCTAAGAGTCCATAAACATTTCCTTTTTTCAAGGTGATTGAAAGTTGATCTACGGCTTTCAATCGTCCGTAAGATTTGCTGAGTTTATTGAGTTGAAGTAGTGTTTGTTCCATTGAATTGCATTAACTTAATAACGATCAAGAACCTATTTTGTTACAAAAAAGGTAGTACATTTGTATAAATGAGGATATGGCAGATAAGTTAATCTTAAAAAAAAAGCCGTTTTTTTCAATCTCTGATGCATTGGCAGGATTTTTAAAATCCTATGACCGTTGGATTAACACGCCAATTTTTTATGAAGATTTACTTCGGTTTTCAGGTTCTGTTGCAGTGTATGATAAAAATGACAACGATACACTTTGGGTTCGTGTGTACTACACAGACAGTGAACGTCGGGAAATTGATTATAGCCTAAAGAAGATCTATACCCTCTTGCATTCTGATGGAAATGAATCAGGGATTCAGTATTTAAATATAGATGCGATTGATTATTGTACGTTTGGTAATTCTAAGCCCTTTCGAATTAAAATACGAAATATACTCAATGATAACTTCACCTACTTTTATCTTAAAAAAACAGATGCTTCTCGTGTATTTGGGTTGGAGTTTGAGCATATGTTATCTCCCTATAATTTAAATTTTTTGGTCAACGAGAGCACTTTGATCGAAGAGCATATCGCAGGTATTCCTGGTGATCAATTTATAAATGAGTTTTTGCCTCAATGTACTGACGCTGAAAAGGCACAAATTGCCAAAGAGTATGTAAAATTTAATGAACGAAGTATGATTCGTTTGCTTGGCGACATGAGGGCATACAACTATGTGGTTGTCCCTACTCATGATTTTGATCAGGTGGTTTATAAAATTCGTCCAATTGACTTCGATCAACAATCATTTGAAGGGAAACTGAGTGTCTATCGGCCCCAGTTTTTTAAGGAAAACAAAGCGTTGATGGACTTGGTTCGGGACAAATTAAACCACAATTCAATTAATCAGTACAAAATTGAAGAACGCTCTATTGTAGCACGGCGTATCATTAGCTCTGGGAACCGCTTGATAAGATTGGTAAAAATCATGCGAGCAGAAACCCTAACCCTCCCTGAAAACTTGAAACGATTGCGTCAAGAAATTTATAAGTTTACTAAGGATGACTCGTTTAATGAAAGTCAATCCATGGGTGATATTATGCAAGCAAGTTTTAACTTTGTCAGGCTACACTATGAAAAGGTAGATATGCACGACTTGTTTTAATAAAACTCTCCCTCGTCATAATCTTGTGAGTTATCTTCCTCAAAGTGATTGTCTTGATTTGAAATAGGGTCTTCACTTTCAAAGCTTTTTTCTGGCGCTTCCTCTGGGACTTCGCCTTCAGCGTGAATTAAGTTCGGATATGCAGTTCTTGTAATGACTTCACCAACCTCCATTAGTTCAACAAAGAAAGTCCATAGATTTAAAAAATCATAAACGTAAATCAGTTGGTGTTGAGACGGAGAAATTACAGTATTCAAGGCCTTTTCTCCACAACTTTCCTGTGAAGGATCCATGGCTTCTAGGGGCATTTCATCTCCCTGTGTCCATTCCTCGTCGGACAGATAAAAGGAAGCCATTTCATTTCCTAAGAAACCAAACGCTTGGGTAATGGCATGGTGCAAGTCTTCAAAAGTAGCACCTTCCTCAATTTCAATATCTCTAAGGACATCTTCTTTAACATCTAAAATAATACGAAATCTATAAATCATGATTTTCTTTTAACAACAAATAATAAGAAACTTTGTGCGCCAAATAAAAGAGCGGCTAAGATTAAATGTAAGGGTTGGGAAGAAAAGGGGAAATCAAAATAATACATCCAAATCCCAGTTAGTATTTCCAGTCCAATGAGGGCTACAACACATTTAAAAACTAGAGGGATATAGTTGTTTTTAAACAATAAATATCCCCAATAGAAGTGGAGCAAAAGAACTGCGATAGAAAAACTACGATGAAAGTAAAATAATAAAGGGGCCTCTGCAAGCCATTGAGAAGGCTGAGTAAGATTAAAAGCGTGCATTTGCTCGTCTACAAACTGACGTACTTGAGTGCCCATTCCAATTTGAATAAGACTGAGTACCAACGCTACAATAGCAAGTCCTTGAATTTGTTTGGCTTGGGTGAGTTCAGGTTTTCCATTCTGTTCTCTACTAAGCAAATAGACTAATAAAAGCACTATCAAAAGTGCCATTCCCATGTGGATAGTAATCTTATAGGGTAAAAGATTAGAATCAACTACTGTTTTGCCAAGCCAACCTTGAAAGCCCATTCCTAAAACAACCAAAAAGGATCCGATTGTTGCTGTGATATCAGATTTAATTCGACTCAACGCACTAAGAAGTAGGAGTAAAGTTGCAAGCCCAGCTAAGGCTCCAAGCAGGCGATTAATAAATTCTATCCACGTATGGGTGGGATTGAAAATAGCATAGTCGTGTTTGGTGTAAGGTTCCCAATTGGATTCTAAATATGCAGTTTTTGACTTAAAATCCTCCCTTGCAACACGAAGACTTTCCCTAATTATGATAACTTGGCCATTCTTATATTCGTGATTGGGTTTCCAATCCAATTGAGATCGCTCTGTCGGAGGAATAAGATACCCAAAACATTTAGGCCAGTCTGGACAACCCATTCCACTTCCAGTCATTCGGACTAAAGCTCCAGCAAAAATGACCAAATAGACCAAGATCAAACTCAGAATTAAGAAAGGTTTATACAGATTTTTCATGTGGTGTCAATCCAAGTTTTTTTCCTTCTATTTTCATACGCTCAAAGGCAGCTTCCATTTCATTTGGAATTTCACCTTCTAGTATGGCTTCTTTAATGGCTTCTTTTATAATTCCAATTTCACGGCAAGGATGCAATCCAAAAAATCGCATAATAGCTTCTCCACTTACAGGAGGTTGGAAATTACGCAATTGGTCTTTTTCTTCAACAGCCACTATCTTTTCACGTACCAATTTAAAGTTATTGTGGTACCGTTTAAAGCGGTTTGGATTTTTTGTTGTGATATCAGCTTCGCAGAGTTTAATTAGATCCTCTATTTCAGTACTAGCATCAAAAACTAAACGTCTCACTGCTGAATCTGTAACTTGTTCTTCAGCAATAACAATAGGTCTAGAGCTCATTAATACCATTTTTTGAACGTATTTCATTTTTTCGTTCAAAGGCATTTTGAGTCGCTTAAATATTTTATAAACCATTTTGGCACCTACAAATTCATGATTGTGAAAGGTCCAGCCAATAGGTGGTTTGAATTTTTTTGTTGGAGCCTTTCCAATGTCGTGAAGCAAGGCCGCCCATCGTAACCAGACATTTTCGCTGTGTGGACAGAGATTGTCAACAACTTCTAAAGTGTGGTAAAAATTATCTTTATGTCGTTGACCTTCAATTTCTTCTACACCTTTTAATGCGATTAATTCAGGCAGAATATATTCTAAGATTCCTGTTTTTTCAAGTAGAGTAAAACCAATAGAAGGTTTCGAAGTAGAAAGTATTTTGTGCAATTCTTCGACTATTCGTTCTTTAGAAATAATTTTAATCCGAGCAGCATTTTTGGAGATAGCCTGGAGGGATTGCGCTTCTATAGTAAAGTTAAGCTGGTTCGCAAATCGGATAGCACGAAGCATACGTAATGGATCATCTGAATAGGTAATATTAGGATCTAAAGGAGTCCTAAGTATTTTGTTTTCCAAATCTTGTAATCCATTAAAAGGGTCGATAAAGGAGCCGAAATCTGAATGATTTAGACTTATGGCAAGGGCATTGATTGTAAAATCTCTTCGATTTTGATCGTCTGTAAGATTGCCAGCAGTTACCTTAGGATTTCTACTTTCGGAGGAATACGACTCTTTTCTAGCTCCGACAAACTCCAAGTCAATTCCCTCCCAGTGTATCATCGCTGTGCCGTAGGTCTTAAAGATCTGAATGGGTTTGGCATGGGGTAATTTTTTTTGAAGGGCTTTTGCTAAGTCAATCCCAGATCCTAGGACAACAATATCAATGTCATTTTTTTGCTTTCTCCCCAATATTGCATCCCTTACAAAGCCACCAATAATAAAGGCTTCAATACCCTCTTCTTTTACAGTAGTTTTTAGAATCTGAAGAAGTTCATCATTGAGCAATTTAGAAAAATCATTGTATGGTTTCACTGGCGAAGGATTTGTATTTCACCTTTCGAATCGATTTTAATAACTCTCGAAGGTTTCTTAGAATTTATTTCTTTTTTCAAAGGTACGATATAGTCTACTCCATCCAAAATCTCAGAACTTATATCAGCAAAAGATTGAGGTGTTTGACTACCGCTTATGTTTGCAGAGGTAGAAATAATTGGTTTTCCAAAGCGAGAGATTAATTTTTGACAAAACGGTTCATTAGGAATCCGAATTCCAATACTAGAATCAGCGCCCAATAAATTGGGAGCGAAACCAATCCCTTTTGGATAAATCAGGGTTGTGGGTTGTTCGCTATTAATAAAGTAAAGCGCCTGCTCTGGGATATTTTCTACACAGGATTTTAGCATTTCTATGGAATCTACTAGGACAATTAGAGCCTTGTGGTCTTCACGTTGTTTGAGTTTATAGATTTTCTTAACCACTTCAGCATTTGTAGCATCTCCTCCAATTCCCCAAACGGTGTCAGTAGGATAAAGGATGACTTTATTTTGATGGAGAGCAGCAACAGTTTCCTCGATCATACGATGAAGCTTTTCAGAGTTCTTAAACGGCTACATTATGTTCTCTTAACGCTTCATTAAGAGAAGTTTTTTTATTAGTGCTTTCTTTGCGCTGACCAATAATCAGTGCACAGGGAACCTGATATTCGCCTGCAGGGAATGTTTTTGTATAACTTCCAGGGATAACTACAGATCTTGGAGGGATGTGACCTTTTGTTTCTATGGGTTTTGAGCCTGTTACATCAATAATTTTGGTGGATGCTGTCAAGACTACATTTGCTCCTAGGACAGCTTCTTTACCTACACGTACTCCTTCTACCACAATACATCTGGATCCCAAGAATGCATTATCTTCTACAATGACTGGAGCAGCTTGTAGGGGTTCTAAAACACCACCAATTCCTACCCCTCCGCTTAGATGGACATTTTTTCCTATTTGGGCACAACTCCCAACTGTGGCCCATGTGTCAACCATAGTACCTTCATCTACATAAGCGCCTATGTTAACATAACTGGGCATCATAATTACACCCTTCGACAGGTACGCACCATGACGAGCTACAGCATGAGGAACTACTCGTATTCCTTTCTCTTTGTACCCTTTTTTAAGCGGTATTTTATCGTGAAATTCAAGAGGTCCAGCTTCAATTGTTACCATTTTTTGAATTGGAAAATATAAAACGACTCCTTTTTTTACCCATTCATTGACTTGCCACCCTGAGGTGGTTGGTTCAGCTACTCTTAAGGTACCGCTGTCTAATTTTGAGATCAGAGAATGTATAGCATTTTGAGTTTCTTCTTGTTCAAGAAGAGAGCGGTCATCCCAAGCTGCTTCGATAATACTTTGCATATTCAATTTTTTGCAAAGGTAAAGAATTCATTCAGATTGGATTGAAGTTAATCATCCTGAAACAAGTATATTTGTCAAAAAAAAGATGGCTTGTTTAGTAGGCATTGATTTTGGAACAAAGCGTACGGGTCTCTCTTGTACAGATCCTAATCAGATGATCGCAAGCGGACTTAATAATTTACCTACTTCGGAAGTCATTCCTTTTTTAGAAGATTATTGTCTCAAGGTAGAGGTAGCTGCTTTTGTAATCGGTAAACCTATTCAAAAAGACGGATCTCCGTCTAATGTAGAACACCAGATTCAGGATTTCATTAAAGCTTTGAAAATTAAATTTCCTAATCAAATTATAGAGCGTTACGATGAACGATTTACTTCTAAAATTGCATTACAGGCCATGCTAGAAGGTGGTTTAAAGAAAAAAAAGCGCAAGGAAAAAGGAATGATAGATCAAGTAAGTGCCACACTAATTTTGCAATCCTATTTAGATTTTAAAACAAACACATTATGATACGGCCTATAGTAGCCTACGGTGCACCAGTATTAAAAATTAAGGCGAAGGATATCAATAAAGACTATCCAGAATTATCCAAACTCATTGATGACATGTGGGAGACCATGTACGCTTCAAATGGAGTTGGTTTAGCTGCTCCACAGATTGGTTTATCAATTCGCATATTTGTTGTTGATGCTGCTCCTTTTGCTGCAGATGATGAACTAAAGCCCTCCGAAGCAAAAGCCCTTGAGTCTTTTAAAAAAGTATTTATCAACCCAAAAATAATCAAAGAAGAAGGGGATAATTGGTCCTTTAATGAAGGTTGTCTGAGTATACCTGAGGTACGAGAGGATGTAACTCGTCAGGAGCAAATTACTGTAGCGTATTATGATGAAGATTTTAAATTGCATACACAAACATTTGATGGTTTAGCTGCTCGAGTTGTTCAACATGAATACGATCATATCGAAGGAATTTTATTTACAGATCATTTATCCTCATTAAAAAGAAGACTTATCAAAAATAAATTATCCGCAATTTCAAAGGGATTAATTACAGTAGAATATCCAATGAAGTTTCCAAACAAATCAAAACGAAAATAATGGACTTATCAAATATAATTGCAGTATCAGGTCGTCCTGGACTTTATGAATTGAACGCTCAAACTAGGGGAGGTGTTGTAGCTACTTCTTTAATCGATGGGAGAAGAATCACCACTAATCCAACTGCTCAAATTTCAGTATTAGCTGATATTCAGATCTACTGTATAGGAGAGGAGGTTCCACTAACCTCTGTGTTTGAGAAAATAATTGCTTTTGAGTCGGGAGCACCAACTCGAGTGAGCCCAAAGTCTCCTGCTTTAAAGTTAGAAGCTTACTTTTTTGAAATCCTTGATAATTACGATGAGGAACGCGTGTATCCAAGTGACATTAAAAAAATCATGCAGTGGTTTAATCTTTTGCTTTCAAAGCAGATGATCGCTCTACCTAAAGAAGAAGAAGAAAAACCAGCTGAAATAACGGATGTAGAGAAAACAGAAACGTCCTCAAAAGAATGAATTCTAAAGCAACCAAATTAGAGGCTTTTGATCGTTTGCTAAATATCATGGACGATTTAAGGGCACATTGTCCCTGGGACCAAAAACAGACTTTTGAGAGTTTAAGACACCTGACAATTGAAGAGACTTATGAGTTGGGTGATGCTATTTTAGACCGTAATCTTTCTGAAATTAAAAAGGAGTTAGGGGATTTGTTGTTACACATTGTTTTTTATGCAAAATTAGGAAGTGAAGAAAAAGCATTTGATATTGCAGATGTTGCAAATGATATTTGTGAAAAATTGATTCATAGACATCCTCATATTTATGGATCAGTTTCTGTTGAAGATGCAGATCAAGTGAAAAGAAATTGGGAGACCTTAAAATTAAAAGAAGGGAAAAAGAGTGTCTTAGAAGGAGTTCCTAATGGACTTCCAGCCCTAATTAAAGCTCAACGTATGCAGGAAAAAGCCGCGGGTGTTGGATTTGATTGGAATGATAAAAAACAGGTTTGGGGTAAATTTAACGAAGAGTTAAATGAATTAAATCAAGCTCTCAATTCAAATGAAAAAGATGCTATCGAAGATGAATTTGGAGATGTTTTATTTTCTTTAATTAACTACGCACGTTTTATAAAAGTTAACCCTGAATCTGCACTAGAACGAACGAATAAAAAATTCTTACAACGCTTTCAATTTATTGAGGTTCAAGCTAAAAAACAGGATCGGTCAATTGAAGATTTGACTTTGTCTGAAATGGAATCTTTTTGGCAAGAAGCTAAAAATCAATCTCCTTCAGATTCATGATTTTCTTCATTTTCAAGAGCGTCTTCCGCCTGTTGATTAGCTAACTTGATCTGAGCGTTCTTGATTTGCTTCAAGCGTATATATTCCTCCTGAGTTTTGTCAATTTTGGTTTGACAGCTTTTGATTTGCTTTTCCACGTTTTTGTAAAGTGGATTTTCGGAACTTGAATGACTAAAAAACTCTAGATTATTTTCTAATTGAGTACGTTCAGTTTTAAGCTTACTTAAGCTTGACTTAATTTCATTTAATTCTTTTTGAAGTTTGTTAGGATCATTTTGCAACAAGATTGAATCCAATTTAAACAGCACTTCTTTTTGTTCTTTTTTATCCAAGCTAGCCTTCCCTATTGCTTTTGAGAGTGCTGTGGAAAAGTTTTTGTTCAGCTCAAATTCTGTTTGCCCACCAATTTTAGCTATGGCATTCCATTGCTGCCAAGATTCGGTTAGCTCTGCGAGAAGTTTTTCTGGATCTTCTGAGAATTCAGTCTGTTTTAACAATTCGATAGCAGCTAATTTTTGTTTTTCAAGTGCTTCTTGTTCAGGACTTAAATGTTGATACCCAGATTTTATTCGGTCAAAAAAAGTTTTGTGAACTTCTGAAAATTCGGACCACAATTTATTATCTAATTTTCTGGGGACAAAACCGACACTTTTCCATTCCTTCTGAATAGTTTTCATTTGCTGAACCATCTGGTCCCACTGGGGGTCTTCGAGTATACCTTTTGATTTTGCAATCAGACCTTTTTTAGCTTCAATATTTTGATTGTATTCTTGCTTTTGATTTTTATAAAAGACATTTTTCTTTTGCATAAAATCTCTTCCGATTTCTCGGAATTCGTTCCAAGTAGCTTTACTGTCTTTAGAGGGCACATAGCCGATAGTTTTAAAACCCTCTCTTAGTTGGTTGAACATCTTTAAAGCAGTTTGCCAAGCATTGTGGCTCTTGGGTTCTTCAGCGGTAAGATCTTGCATTTCCTTGAGTAGAGTTTTTTTCTTTTCAAGGTTTTTTTTCATTGCTCCAACAATATCTTTTTGATAGTCTTGCCTTCTTACTTGAATGATTTTTGTCGCTTCTTGGAATCGTTTCCATAAAGCCTCACGATGCTCTTTAGCTACGGGGCCTAAGTCATTTTTCCACAACTGATGTAAGGTATTGAGATCTCTACTAGCACGCATAACATCAGGCAACTCTTTGAGTGCTTCAGCTCGTTCTATGATTTTTAATTTTTCTTCATAGTTGTGTTTGAAGTCTAATTCCCGAAGCTCTCGGTTTAAATGGAGGAAATCGTAAAAGCGCTCTACATGATGTTTAAACGTTTCCCAAAGGTTTTGGTTTTCAGCTCGAGATACTGGCCCTGTACTATACCAGCTTTCTTGGAGTGTTCTAAAATTTTTATAGATGGTATTTATGTTTTCATCAGCACCTATAAGACTTTTGATTTCCTCGATGATTGCTTTTTTTCTCTCAAAATTAACCTTTTGCGCAGCTTCTTGTTCTTTGAAATGAGTACGTCTTTTCTTTCTGTACTCGTAACCTAATTGATCAAACTGCTTTTTATATTCGGGTTTATAGAAAAAATCAATTTCATTACCACCTCCCTCTAAAAAAGCTTTTTTGGTTGACTCAACGTCAGCATGAAACTTTTCTTCGAAGTGGCGGTTAATGTTTTGAATCTTAGAATGATTTCGTAACCATTGATCGCTCGTAGTCACTTCTTTAAAAGCCACTATGAGTTCTCCAATATTGAGTGTGCTGTAATTTACCTCTTTTTCATCAGAGACTTCCTTTGTTTTGACATCAGTGCTTTGTTGTTGTACCTCATTTTTCTCTTCTTTTAATGAAGTTTTATCTACAACTAAATCATCTTTACCAGAAGAATCACTTACAGGATTCATTTCGGTTTCCTTATGAACTGACTTACTGTCTTGATCAGATTTTGTTTCTACGACTGCTTCTTCTTTGTTTTGGACATCAGTAGTTACTTCCTGATCAGTAGGTGTTACTGTTTGATCAAGATTTTCTGTGTTTTGCGGCTCTTTTTGCTCCTCCGCACTAGGTAGTTGGCTATTCTCTTCCATTTTTGAGTTAGGTGTATTTACAAATAATATACATTTTTTTTAATTCTAAAAATAGAATCTTCCAAAATTAGTCTATTGATTCCATAGCTCCCAAGATTTTTCTGCTTGATATAATAACATTTGATACCCATTGATGGCTTGTGCTCCCTGCTGTTTTGCTTTTTTCATAAAAAGGGTTTCACTAGGATTATAAATTAAATCAAAAAGTAAATGCTTAGTGTTCAGATACTTGAATGGTATGGGTGGCGCATCATTAATATTTGGGAACGTCCCCAAAGGGGTTGTATTGACAATCAAGGTATGCGTTGTTATCAGTTCTTTGTCTAATTCAGCATAAGTTAGCTGATTTTTTTTTGCAGTCCTTGAGACAAATTTTACCTCACAATTTAACTGTTCCAATGCATATCGAACTGCTCCAGAAGCTCCTCCTGTTCCCAAAATCAACGCTTTTTTTGGGATCGTTTCTACATTTTCTTCCAATGCTTTTCTAAAGCCGATATGATCTGTATTGTGTCCAATCTTTTTTCCTTTGTTGTTCCATACAACGGTATTTACCGCTCCGATCACTTTCGATTCTTCTGAAAGGTCATCCAAAAGAGGAATTATTTCTTTTTTATATGGGATAGTCACATTGAGACCACACAGATTCGACTGGTTCTTGAGTAGTTGTTCAAAACCACTAATCGATGAAAGATCAAAGTTGTCATAATTGTGATCTATTAGATTTTCATTCGTAAATTTTTTTGAAAAATAACTTCTTGAAAAGGAATAGTCAATATTTTTTCCCAATAGACCGAATTGTTTAGGATGTTCTTTTTTTGTCATAATAATCCAATAAAAACAATAATATTGCTCCTAAAATGAATGCTAAAATTACAACATAGGTATTAAACGAAGTTAAATCTGGAAGATAATAGTGATAATTTAATAGTTCTGGAGTACCCACACTATTCCTTATTAGTTCACCCGCGTCATTGTAAAGGAATTGTTTTTCTTTCCATGGATATACTAGACGAAGTGTGCCTAAAATAAAACCTACGATACTCACAAGAGTAAAATTGGGATATTTTTCTAGGACTAATTTGATGAGATTTGAAAATAATACTAATCCAAATAGGGATCCTATTGCAAATACGAGCATAATAAGTACTAGTCGGCTAGTAACTGGATCATCCAATGCTGAAAAATCCCATACAACAACTCCAGAAAGCACACTAAACAATGCATTCACGGCGTCTACAAGCAATAAGTTATAGTTGCCTAAAATTAACAAAAGGAAAGAGCCAGAAAGTCCTGGTATAGTCATTCCAGAAACACTGATTATTCCACAAAAAAAGACAAAAAAGAGGCTGTCGTTTTCAGCTATAGGTTTAATAAGACTAAGACTCAAACCCGCTAAAAACCCAGTAATGAGGAAAGCTACAATAGTTTTGTTCCAATAAGGGACTTGCTTTATCACAAGAAAGAGAGAGGCCATTATCATTCCTAAAAACGCACCCATTACAATTGTTTCATCTTGTCTTAAAGCATAATCCAAAAAAAGAGAAACACTAAAGTAGCTCACAATAACGCCCCCAAATAATAAGCATAAAAATGAGGCATTAATATAGTTCCAAAAAGATCGAATTCTCCCTGAGAAAAAAAGTTTAAATGCGGTAATATTGAGCCGTTGAAAAGAATAGATCAACTCTTCGTAAAATCCTCCAACAAGGGCAACAATCCCTCCTGAAACCCCTGGAACCTTGTTGGCAGCTCCCATGGCAATTCCTTTTAAGATCAAAAAAAAGGCTTCCCAAATTGTGCGTTCTTTTTGAAATGTTTTCATTTTGATAAAAGTGTTTTACCTCTCTCAATAGCAAACAGAATTCCAAAACCTATCAGCATCCATACTATAGCTGAAAAGATTTGAGGGTCATCATTGTATTGCTTTGGTAGCACAGCATACGTTTCTTTTATAGAATTAGTTAGTGTGTTTTGCCAAGGCCAAACTTTGTGTAAAGCACCAATCATTAGACCAATCAAAACCGCAATACTTCTTTCGGGATATCGTTTTAAAAGCCAACTCAAAATTTTTGAAAATACTTTTAAACCCACTAAAATACCAAGAATAAAAACCCCTAAAATACTGGCTGTTTGAACAAACTGAGTTTTATCAAAATTGACTACTAAATCTTGAGCGACTCGAACGTTTGACAAAATAGTTTGATAGACTCCCATAATTACCAAAATAAAGGCTCCAGAAAGCCCTGGCAATATCATTGCAGAAATACCTATAAACCCAGAGAGGAATAAGTACCATAAATTACTTTGGTTTTCACCACTATTGAGTTGGGTTACTAAATAAGAAATAACCGCTCCAACTGCCAAGTAAAGGATGTTTAGAATGCTTAAAGACAATTCTGATTTAACAAGGTAAAGGATACTAGCTACTAAGAGGCCAAAGAAAAATGACCAGAGTGCCAACGGCTCGTTTTCAATTAACCATTCAAGTATTCTTGATAAGAGTAAAATGCTTGAAAGTATTCCTCCAAAAACTGTAAGTAAAAATGGACCGTTAATTTTTTTCCAAACTACTTTGATTTTTTCTTTCCTTAAAAGTCTTAGTTTATCTAGCGATAAACTATTAATACTTTCTAGGAGTTCTTTATAAATTCCAGTAATGAGAGCTATAGTTCCACCCGATACACCAGGTACTAGGTCTGCAGCTCCCATGAGCATGCCTTTGAGATACAAGATAAGGTAGTACATCGTTTGGAATTGTTATCCAACAAAGGTAGAAAACCGAAAGGAATTAAGGAGATCCAAAGATTAAAATTGGTAAAAAGAAGGAAAAAGTTTTGAAAGTTTGAGTTGTTCCTCTTCACTAAGTTGATCTAGTTCCAAAAAATAGCGTGCTTCACTTTTTTTACCCAATTCAAAACTGCACCCTCCGAGACGGAAGGATAAACTTTTATTTTCAGGAAAAGATTTGAAGGCCTCATTGGTGATTTCATAGGCTTTGTCCCATTGTTCAAATTGAAGGTGAAGATCGATGTGATCAAGTAGTGATGGCAGTTCAAAAACTCCAAGGTTATAAAGTTTTTGATAGGCATCAAGAGCTTTTTCCTGCTGATTTAAAGCTTTGTAGATTTGAGTTCCTTTTTTCCACAGCATAATAGAGTCGCTGTTTACTTCGAGGGCTCTTTTAAAATGATTTTTGGCTTTTTTATATAGCTTTAGCTTGATGTAAAATTCAATCAATGAAACCCAGCTATTTTCATTACTTGGTTCGATGTGAATTGCCTTAAGATAAAATTTTATTGCTAGATCATTGTTCCCTAAGTTTTCATGACACCTACCTATACTTTGAAAAACAAATGCGCTGGGTTCATTAGTATTTAAGGCAATTTCGTAATTATCGATAGCTTCATTAATGCGTCCCATTGCTTCTAGAAGTTTCCCTTTTTCTATGTAGGCACCTGTAAAAGTATCATCGCTGATAATAGCAAAATCGAAGGCAGATAATGCCTCTTTTTGATGTCCTTTTTTGATTAGTACCAAACCAAGTTGGTGCCAGGCTACTTCACTATAGGGATCAATTTCTAATACTTCGTTGAGTACTCGTATTGATTCCTCAATTTTGTTTAACTGATCGTAACTATACAATAAATTATACAGTGCTGAATAGTCTTGAGGGTTATCTGTCACGCAATTCTTAAAAAAACATGAAGCTTCTTCAAATTCCTCAGCAAGAAGGTGCTCCATTCCAAGTAGGTTCCAGATTTCTAGTGGATCCTCAGAAAGTTCAAGGGCTTTATTTAGGTATTTAATAGAAGCATTGAAAATGGGATTAGAACAACACCCAACCTCGCATGAGCTTCTACTCCTCCAAAGTGAGGTATTTATCTTAGATGAAAAATACGATGCTGCATTAAAGCTCTTAAATTATGTT
>JAQWHT010000049.1 GCA_029249225.1 Flavobacteriaceae bacterium | reverse complement strand
CCTTTCCAGGGTATTCCCTCTCCCCGATCTAGTTCTAAAATCCAGCCTGCTACATTATCTAAAAAATAACGATCATGTGTAACCGCAATTACTGTTCCTTGATACTGAGCTAAATGATGCTCTAACCAATGAACTGATTCTGCATCCAGGTGATTGGTAGGCTCATCTAAAAGTAACACGTCAGGTTTTTGAAGCAATAAACGACATAAAGCCACTCGTCTTCGTTCTCCACCAGATAAGACCCCAATTTTCTGGTCTCCAGGCGGAGTTCGTAAAGCATCCATTGCAATTTCTAATTGGGTGTCCAATTCCCAAGCATTAGCAGCATCTATTTCGTCTTGCAACTGAGCTTGTCTGTCCATCAATTGCTGCATTTTATCTGCATTTTCATAGACCTCAGCTAATCCAAACTGATCATTGATCTTATTGTATTCGTCTAGAATGGCTACAGTTGCAGCTGCACCTTCTTTAACAACATCCAATACTGTTTTTTCATCATCCAAAAGGGGTTCCTGTTCAAGATAACCTACGCTATATTCTTTAGAAAACACCACGTCTCCTTGAAAGTTGGTATCAAGACCGGCTATTATCTTCAACAACGTGGATTTCCCTGAACCATTAAGTCCTAAAATTCCAATTTTAGCTCCATAAAAAAAGCTTAAATAAATATTTTTTAAAACAGGTTGGTTTGCGCTGGGGTAAGTCTTACTAACCCCATTCATTGAAAAAATTACTTTTTTATCATCTGTCATTTTAAATCCTACCTTTTAATGCATTAAATGCCCACGCAATGGCGTAAAAGCCTATTCCAGCGATGGAAAATCCAATGGCATATTCAGGATATTTAAGAAGCCCTATTAAGATTAAGGCTGTCCCTAGTAGTGCCATAACTAAGGCAGTATAGCCAAAGATTTTATTTTTGTTTAAACTCATGGTTTATGTTGGAAAACACAAATATCGAACTTTTATTTAAAACCCTCCCTATAGAAATTAGTACTTTCGTAGAGTAGAATGTATTCACATGGAATTAGAACAAGAGAAAAATAAAGATGCCATAAAGATGGCTTGGGCGACACTTGAATCAAAAGTTCGAAAAAATAAATTAGGGGGTGGAAAAGAGCGTTTAAAAAAATTAGAAGAAAAAGGAAAATTAAGTGCACGAAAACGAATCAATCAATTGGTTGACGATCCCAATGAAGTTTTGGAAATAGGTGCCCTTGCAGCTGAAAATATGTACGAAGAATACGGTGGTTGTCCTTCGGCTGGCGTCGTGGTTGTAATTGGTAAAATTGCAGGAAGAACTTGTGTCATAGTGGCAAATGATGCTACAGTAAAAGCAGGTGCTTGGTTCCCCATGACAGCTAAAAAAAATTTAAGGGCTCAAGAAATTGCCATGGAAAATAGAATTCCAATTATCTATCTGGTAGATAGTGCTGGGATTTTTCAACCCTTGCAGGATCAAATCTTTGCTGATAAAAATGACTTTGGACGTATATTTAGAAACAATGCTCGTATGAGCAGTATGGGTATTGTCCAAATTGCAGCTATTATGGGTAGTTGTGTTGCTGGAGGTGCTTATTTACCTATTATGTCAGATGAGTCTATCATCGTTGAAAAAACAGGAAGTATATTTTTAGCAGGTAGTTATTTAGTAAAAGCAGCTATAGGTGAAAATATCGACAATGAAACTTTAGGAGGTGCAAACACCCACAGCGGAATTAGTGGTGTTACTGATCATAAGGTAAAAGATGATCAACAAGCCTTAGAAAAAATTCGCAGTTTGGTAGAAAAAATGGGGCACCGACCCAAAGCCGGTTTTGCGAGGTCAAAAGCTGCTTCAACATGTTCACCAATTGAAGAGATTTACGGTTGCTTACCTAAAGTTAGAACACAACCCTATGATACCTACACTCTTTTAGACCATTTGGTAGACACTAACTCTATGGATGAATATAAAAAAGAATATGGGCAAACACTTATAACTACTTATGCGAAGATTGACGGTTGGTCTGTAGGGATTGTTGCCAATCAACGAAAAGTAGTAAAAAGTAAAACTGGTGAAATGCAATTTGGAGGAGTAATATACGGTGATGCGGCTGACAAAGCAACCCGATTTATCGCCAACTGTAATCAACGAAATATCCCGCTGGTTTTTCTTCAAGATGTTACGGGTTTTATGGTTGGAAGTAAGGCTGAACATGGAGGGATAATAAAAGATGGAGCAAAAATGGTAAATGCGGTGTCTAATTCAGTTGTTCCTAAATTTACAATAGTAATAGGAAATTCTTTTGGAGCTGGGAATTACGCCATGTGTGGGCGCTCATTTGACCCTCGTTTTATGATTGCCTGGCCCACAGCTAATATAGCTGTTATGGGTGGTGCTCAAGCTTCTGATGTTTTACTGCAAATTGAAAAAGCTTCTTCAAAAAAAGAAACCAAAAAAGTACAAGATCAAAAAGAAGAAGATTTGAAGAAAAAAATTAAGACTCGGTACGAAGAAAAAACCGAAATATTACATGCTGCTTCTCAACTCTGGGTGGATGCTGTAATAGATCCAATAGATACAAGAAAATGGATTAGCTTGGGTATTGAAGCAGCGAATGAATCGCCTGCTCAGGAAAAATTCAATATGGGAATTTTACAAGTCTAATACTGAAACAAAGTCAAGTAATAATGTTTGTTTTCTCCTAATTTTTCCACTTTCTGTTTCCACAAAGTCAGGAAAAACTATAATGGATTTAGGAACTTCGTAATTCGCTAAGGTTTTACAATTTTTTACCTTCTCTAATATCTTGTCTAACTGCAGGCTTGAAGAATGTTTAACCGCTAAAATCACCTTTTCACCCAAGCTTTCATCAGCCACTCCTCCGATAAAGTAATGTATTGAAAGAACTTGAGATAATTTACGTTCAATTTGTTGCGGATGAATCTTAATTCCTCCCGAATTGATAACTTCATCTATGCGACCAATCAAACGAAACTGTCTATTTTCCATAAGTTCAATAGCGTCATTCGTTACGAAATGATCAACTTGCAATAAATCTGAAGACACCTCCAAACAACCTCGGTCGTCCTGAGTTACCTCAACATAAGGTAAACACTGAAACACAGAAGGAGGATCTTCCATAGTTCTTACAGCTATATGGGAAAGGGTTTCTGTCATCCCATAGGTCTCAAAAGCCATAACATTTGTTTCAAGCAATGCTTCTTGAAGTGATTTTGAAACAAAAGCCCCTCCAACAATAAGTGTTTTCACCTGATTCATATTTGCTAAAGAATGAAATGCTTGCATGGGTGTCATTGCAACAAAATCATAGTTTTCAGTGTTTTTATGAAAAGGGTTTCTTGAAGGAGAAACCAAATCAAGTGAAAGTCCTAAAATCATAGCACGGATAAGCATCATCTTCCCTGCAATAAAATTTGACGGAAGACAGTGAAGTGCACGATCACCTACGCTTACATTAAAAAACTCTCCTGTAGCGACCGCACTATTGACCAAGGCTTGTTTTTGAAAACGAATTCTTTTTGGCCTAGCAGTAGTTCCAGAGGTTACAAGATCTATGGTGTCCGAAGCATCTAACCAGTCCATTAGAAAATCTCCCATATACTGTTCGTACTTGTCCCCTTCTTTGATAAAACTGCACGCAACCAATTTTAATCCTTTCTTATCATAGGAAAAGCCGTTAAGTAAAAAACGATTATGGATTCGTGTAAAATGTGGTATCTGCATGTTATGTTATCGAGGTGAATTTTGATTTCCAGTTTTTCCACCCATATTTTCTGGACATTAGCACTAAAAATAATGGATAAAGTAGAAATAAAGAAATGAATAATTCAGCTCCTAAAGAGGGTTCTGAAACATCTATTAAAACGGATTCGGTTTGAAAAGCTGTCCAATTAGAGGTAACTAACAAGGCTGTAATTAAGTTATTTGCAGCATGAAATCCAAGTGCCAATTCAATTCCTTCATCCATGAGTGTCATAATTCCTAAAAATAGACCCGTACCGATGTAGTAACCTAATATACCATAACCCAGTTTTTCAACTTCTGGATTAAATAAGTGTAACGAACCAAAAATAATTGATGTCATTAATAGTGGAGCCCAAGCATTTTTGAATATTCCTGCAAAACCCTGCATTAGATACCCTCTAAAAATGTATTCTTCTAAACTGGTTTGAATAGGAATCAAGAGTATAGCAATCACAAAAAGTAAAGTAAATCTCTGCAAATTAAAATTCAACTCATATGATTCTGGGCTAATTAAATAATCGCCAACAACTAATAGTAAGGTTACCCCTCCCCAGATTAAGAAAGCATAGAGACTTCTGTTCCAGTCTACTTTTTTCCTTGCAGTAGAGATACTCAGTAGGCTGCGTTCATGCAATTTTCTAACCACTAGCCAAAGCCCTAAAAATCCAATAGCGAAGGGAATTAAAAGTAAAAAAAGCTGGAGATTCTTGTCTAAACTACGAATCATTTCCATGGGGTCAATACCAGGACTAGCTACCCCTTCTTGCATAATAGCAAAAGTCAGTGGAAGTTGCCCAAGAAAGTTGAAAATAATAACGACAAATGAACCTAACAGGTACATCCAAAAGGGGTTATTATATTTTAATGACTGGTTTAAAAACATAAATTTCAAATTATATCCCAAGGTATAGAATTATCTATCCCTAGACAACCGCTTTCAATAAACAAAGGGCTTGTTATATTATTTACAAACAGAGAACCTGTTCCTAATCCTTGTGGCATCGAAACTCCTAACTGATAGGTCCATTGGGCGATAGCATTTAAACCCACATTACTTTCTAACGCACTAGTCACCCACCAACCTATAGAAGCATTTGTTGCAATTTTGATCCATTCTTCAGCTTTTGAAAATCCACCTAATAAACTAGGCTTTAAGATTATAAATTGTGGGTTTATTTGGTCTATAAGACGTTGTTTTTCTGCCATGTTAAACGATCCGATTAATTCCTCATCTAAAGCAATAGGTACAGGGCTTCTTTGGCACAAATCTACCATGGACTCTAGTTGACCCGCCCCTATTGGCTGTTCAATAGAATGTACATGGTAGTCACTGAGTCGTTTGAGCTTTTCGAGTGCCTCATCAGGTTTAAAAGCACCGTTTGCGTCCACTCTTATAGTAATTTCATTTTCGTTATATCTCTCCCTGACTTGACTCAATAGTTTGAGTTCAGCTTGAAAATCTATCGCTCCTATTTTTAATTTGATACAATTAAAACCAGAGTCCAATAGATGTTTGATTTGAACATTCATAAACTCAAAATCACCCATCCAAACTAATCCGTTAATTGGAATCTTCTTTTCACCTCTGCTGAAGTTTGAGGGAAAAATTGAAAAGGTCTTTTTGGATTGAAGCGAAAGTAAAGCTAATTCAAGACCCATCTGTACTGCTGGCCAATCAGACAGATCAGGTAATGTCGCACCACTCTCTAAAGCATTACAAAGATCATGTAATAGAGATTCTATCCGTTTGGGATCATCAAGACTTAATCCCTCCAAAACACTGCATTCACCAACACCTATCTTATCTTTTTCTTTTAAAATCAAAAACCAACTGTCTTTAGTTGTCAAAACCCCACGAGAGGTTCCACTTGGCCTTTTAAATTCTAATCGATGTTGTTTGAATTTTGCTCGCATCAACCCAATGAAAAACTAATAAAAATTAAAATCGACAAAAAGAAAGTTGTTAGTGCAACTTTTTTTAACTCAGGGTCCAAAGATTTAGGATCTTCATTCATTATCACCGTTCTAAGGTGGATACCAAGAGGAATGAGTCCTAGTAAAGCAAGCCAGTAAAATGAAAGAGATTGTTGTATAAAAAAAACAAACAATATTCCTCCTGCACTTACAATCAAAACATAATGATAATATTTTGCACCTAAAGCACCCAATATAACAGCCAGTGTTCGTTTACCGACATTGGCATCGCTCTCACGATCTCGCATGTTGTTTAGATTTAAAACCGCTACTGATAGGAATCCTAAAACCAAAGCCATTGAAATAGCCGCTGTTGAAAATACTTTCAACTGAAGAAAATACGATCCCAGTACACTTACTAATCCAAAAAAAATAAAGACAAACAAATCACCAAGTCCTCGATATCCATAAGCATTTTCACCTACTGTGTAGAAAATAGCAGCCCAAATACTACAAAAAGCTAATCCTAAAAAGATCAAGAAATAAATCCATGATTCGCTACCAAAGGCTGTAGTAATTAGGCATATTGCCAAGATCAATGCCACCACAGTCACCCAAACTATTCCTTTCTTGAGTACACTAGGACTTAGCAAGCCTGCTTGTAACACTCTTTTAGGCCCTACCCGATGAACATTATCTGTTCCTTTGACACCATCTCCGAAGTCATTTGCCAGATTCGAAACTATTTGAAAGGCTATAGCTGTAAGCAACATCAAGCTAAAAAGCATCCATGAAAAATTTGCATCTTGAACGCATAGCCCGTTTCCTACTACTATACCTGAGATAGAAAGTGGGAGGGTACGCAAGCGCGCCGCACGTATCCAAACCTTTGTTTTTTTAAATGGCATTAAGGGAATTTGGGGTATTTTTTAAAGTTTGGTGCACGCTTTTCTAAAAAGGCTTGCTTCCCTTCTTGGGCTTCCTCCATGAGGTAATACATTAAAGTTGCATCTCCGGCCAACTGCATCAACCCATGCTGACCATCCAATTCAGCATTCAGACTCCGTTTGATCATTCTGAGCGCTAGTGGACTGCGCTGCTGCATAATTTGACACCAATCCATTACTGTGTTCTCTAGATTTTCTAAAGGCACTACTTTATTAACCATCCCCATATCTAAGGCTTCTTTAGCAGAATATTTCTGACATAAAAACCAGATTTCTCTAGCTTTTTTCTGTCCCACATGTCGTGCTAAATAAGACGAACCAAAACCTCCGTCAAAACTTCCAACCTTTGGACCTGTCTGCCCAAAAATAGCGTTTTCGCTAGCGATGGTCAAATCACAAACAACATGTAAAACATGACCTCCACCAATGGCATATCCATTGACCATAGCTACAACAGGTTTAGGTAATTCGCGAATACGTTTATGCAAATCCAATACATTAAGTCTAGGGACACCATCTTCTCCAACATATCCCCCAACTCCTTTTACATTCTGATCTCCTCCACTACAAAAAGCTTTGTCTCCAATACCCGTCAGTACTACCACATCAATGTCATTACGCTCCCGACACACATCCATCGCTTCCAACATTTGGACATTGGTTTCAGGTCTAAAAGCATTATAAACTTCAGGTCTGTTTATGGTTATTTTTGCTACGCCATTACAAAATTCAAAAAGAATGTCACTGTACGTTTTTATGGATTCCCATGTTCTCATCTACAATTGTTTTTTGCAAAAATACAGATTTATTCATGAGGAAAAGAATCGATTTTGGTTAATTGAAAGGACTTGAAGCATCAGTTAAAGGTGTTTTAAAGAATTTTTAAAAAAGAATTAACTAAATTTATAAAATCATCACCCAGAATACCATGAAGAAAATCGTCAAAATTTTGATATTGGTCTCTGGACTCTTTTTTCTTGGAATTGGAGTGATAATGAAATTTAGTGATTCAATTTCATATAACAGTCCTTATATTATATACGGCTTAACACTCTTTGTAATCGATTTAATTACTCTCGTAAATAAAATTAAAAAATAAAATTCAGTCAATTGATTCCCTATTAATTTAAATAGCTCAAAATGATGTTAGATCAATTAGATTACAATACTTTTTATTAATCACCTTGTCTTAACCGCCATCCATTTAAAATAATCCAATAAAACTCCATCGTTTAGCTTGCGAGGAGTCTGGATTTCTAAAATATGAGGTTTGCCATTTGAATTCATAAAACGAGAAAATTTCTGTTTTAAACCCCATAAAGAACTTACTTGAGTGTATCTTATTTCGAATGCTTTAGCTATATGTTTTGCATTGCGCTCATGGATAGTTTCAAAATAGCGGTCATACTTTGGGGTATCTTTTTCACCCGGTAAAATACGGAAGATCCCGCCTCCTTGATTGTTAATTAGTATAATTTTGAAGTTCTTTGGAATGGATTCATTCCAAAGCCCATTAATGTCATAGAAAAAACTTAAATCACCAGTAATAAGCACGGTAGGTTGACAATTTACCTGAGCAGCACCTATTGCAGTTGCGGTACTCCCATCAATCCCACTTGTCCCTCGGTTACAATAAAAGGTGGTGTCTTTAGGCCAATCAAATAACTGAGCATAACGGATAGACGAACTATTTGCAAGTTGAACTTGCCATCCTGAAGGTAGCTTTTGAGAAATAAATTGAAATACAGCAAGATCAGAAAAAGGGATTTTTAACAAATACTCCGATCCAGAAATTTTAAAATTATTGTAAATCTCCAGTACTTGACTTTGAAAATTATTAGTTTTTACATCAGCACCATTGTATAGCGCTTCGAGAAATAAATGAGGAGTTAATTTAAAATGGTGATTTAGACAGTAATAGGTATTGTACGCTTTTTTCACATCAGTATGCCAGTGAAGTTGGGGCCTATATTTACGGAGGAAAAACTTGATTTTTTTTGAAACCACCATACCACCAAAAGTTAAAAGAATTTCAGGAGCCATTTGTTGGTCATAATGGCTTTTGGATAATTCTAAAGGTGCCATTAGGGTATCAATAGAGTTTATCTGTTTTTCATGAATACTGTTCGATGTTGTTTCAGTAAAAACCACCACAGAAGGATCATTACTCAACTGATTTAACAAATCTTTAGGTAACTCTCCAGGAGCTAATTGACCAATGATAACCCATTTTTTTGGGGATTGATGCCATGTTTTTTTAATCGTATCAAAATTTTGGGGTATTTCAGCTGGTACTGGCTTTATTACTGATAAGTTTTGAAGAGGAAGAAGTTGTTCTGTCATCTCGTACAAAGGTTCTTCCATAGGAATATTCAAATGTACCGGCCCTTGATTATTAATTGCCTGATATAATACTCGGGTAATTTCTTTTTCGTTTTGTTCTTGATGCAGCTGTTGAGTTTCCTCTAATATTTTTTTAGTTACATTCTGAGGAAGCAACTCTTGCATTGGATTTTCTAACAAGGTCTCTGTAGCATGGATAACATCAGGTTTTAAAATGGCAGCTGCCTCTAAATGAGGTTCAAAAACTCCACTTTGACGAATCGTTTGTCCATCGCCAATATCAATTCGATGGGGCATCCGATCTGCAGAAATAACGATCAACGGAATATCACTGTAATAGGCCTCAGCTATGGCAGGATAAAAATTAAGTAAAGCAGAACCTGAAGTGCAGACCAATACAACCGGTTTTTTTAATTGCTGAGCCATCCCTAGCGCAAAAAACCCTGCAGCGCGTTCGTCTACAATACTGTAGGTCTTAAAAAAAACTTGGGAGACAAAGCCATTTGTCAAGGGAGCGTTTCTTGACCCCGCACAGATTACAATCCGATCGATTTCAAAATGTTCGCATAAACGAACCATAGTTTGAGCAAGAGGTATTGTTGGGTATTTAGGCATACATTTTAATCTGTATCATGTTTCACAAAAATACAAAACCCAAGGCACAACAAATAGCATAAATATGCTTTAAAGAACTTTGGCTAATGTTTTTGCCTTTCGCTCTAGTTCCACCCATTCTTTTTCTGGATCGCTCCCCTGAGTTATTCCTGCTCCAATATAGAGCGTAGTTGTTTTTTTGGTCCAGCGAGCACATCTTAAATTGACAAATAACTGAGTGTCTGTGGCGTTTGTAGGTCCTAAAAAGCCCGTGTAAAAACTTCGGTCATGAGGCTCATTGGCAAAAATAAATTCTTGAGCTGTTCTCTTTGGAACTCCACCAACAGCTGGTGTCGGATGTAAGGTATTTGCAACTTTAAGTATATTATTGTTGAGCTTAGGAAACTGGAAATAGGTACATAAATGAACTAAGTTACCTGCTAGGTGATTAGTTGTAAGACTCTTTTGAATTTGGTCAGTAGTAAAGAGTGTTTTTAAATCTTTTTCAACCTGTATTGCTACGAGTTCTTGTTCTTCAATTTCTTTAGCAGACCAAAAAGGCGTGGTACTTTCATCAAAAACTTGTGTTCCCGCCAAAGCCATTGTTTGAGTAAAATTCAATTTACTGTTTATAAACTGTTCTGGACTCGCACCAAACCATGTTCCAACAGAAGGATGGTGCCATAAATAAACCATTGCTAAAGGATATCTATTTAATAAATCTTCAAAAATTGAGACTACACACCTCCTACTTGGCAATTCTTGAGTTTGAGAAAGCACTACCTTTTTTATTTTTCCGAAGGCAATACTTAGCTTTGCTTTTTTTACTAAGTCTTTAAAAGAGTCTTTATTTTTAGAATCAAGATTTAACTCTGGTTGGATTTGAGCTGATCTACTTGTAATTGACCACTCAAAACGTTCAGAAAATTCATTTGGTATAAATGGAATCTGACTTTTGGTATCAAAAGGAGCCATTAAAAAGCCATTACAATTTAAGTCTTCCGTGAGGTGTAATCGCTCATTCTTTTGGAAGTATACGGTCGCTTCTGTAGCGGATGGCATCCGAAATGAGACAAAAGGACTATTACTGTCCCACAGCTTTTTAAGTTTTTGAAAAAGTGGGGATTCCATTATTCTTTATAACGCGTATATGTAGTTAATTTACACAGAGAAATTAATTGCTTGTCCTCATCTTCAATTTTAATTTCCCATAACTGGATGGTTTTACCCAAATTAATTGGCCGTGCTGTAGCCACAACATAACCTGAACTCACACTTTTTAAATGATTAGCAGAAATTTCAATCCCACGAACAATAGCTTTGGGGTTTTTATTTAAAACAAAAACTGCTGCACTCCCAACGCTTTCAGCTAAAGCTGCTGTTGCTCCTCCATGAAGGACTCCGTCAGGTTGATGAACTTTTACAGTGATTGGCATCCTTGCCGTTAAAAAATCCTCTCCTACATCTGTAAATTCAATATCCAATGTTTCCATAAGTGTATTTTTACAAATGGCATTGGTAAGTTTCAGTACTTGTTCTTTATCCATATTCTTTTAGTGCTAAAATAAGAAAACCTCCTGTGGCTTACAGGAGGTCCTTTTAAGGTCAATTTTTTTGATGTTTATTTTACTTCTTCAAAGTCAACATCTTGGACATCATCACCTCCTGAAGCGTCTGCCGAAGCATCGGGTTGAGGTTGTGCTGCTTGTTCAGCACCACCCGCTTCTGCTTGAGCTTTATACATTTCCTCAGAGGCATTTTTCCAAGCTTCATTGATTGTCTCAAGCGCCTTGTCAATAGCATCCAGATCTTTTGATTCGTGAGCTTTTTTCAAATCTGCAAGAGCAGCCTCTATAGGAGCTTTTTTGTCATCAGATAGTTTCTCTCCAAATTCAGTCAACTGCTTTTCAGTTTGAAAAATCATCTGATCGGCACTGTTGAGTTTATCTACTTGTTCTTTTACTTTCTGATCAGCATCTGCGTTAGCTTCTGCTTCTTGCTTCATCTTTTCGATTTCTTCATCTGTTAATCCTGAAGAAGCTTCAATGCGAATGTTTTGTGACTTGTTAGTCGCTTTGTCCAAGGCACTTACTTTAATGATTCCATTAGCATCAATATCAAAAGTTACTTCAATTTGAGGTGTTCCTCGCTGAGCCGGTGGAATTCCATCTAAATGAAAACGTCCTATGGTTTTGTTGTCTGTTGCCATTGAACGCTCGCCCTGAAGCACGTGAATTTCAACTGAGGGTTGATTGTCTGCTGCAGTTGAAAATGTTTGCGATTTCTTAGTTGGTATAGTGGTGTTAGATTCAATGAGCTTAGTCATTACGCCTCCCATTGTTTCTATTCCCAATGAAAGCGGTGTAACATCTAATAGTAAGACGTCTTTCACATCTCCAGTTAATACACCTCCTTGGATAGCGGCACCGATAGCAACCACCTCGTCAGGATTAACCCCTTTAGATGGTTTTTTACCAAAGAATTTTTCTACTTCTTCTTGAATCACAGGGATACGCGTAGAACCACCGACAAGAATCACTTCATCTATATCTGATTTTGACAAACCTGCATCGTCTAAAGCTTTTTTAACAGGTGCCATAGAGCGTTTTACCAATTCATCTGCTAGTTGCTCAAAATTTGCACGAGTAAGTGGAGTAACCAAGTGTTTAGGGCCTGATTCAGTTGCTGTAATGTAGGGAAGATTGATTTCAGTTTGTGTAGAAGATGAAAGTTCAATTTTAGCTTTTTCAGCTGCTTCTTTCAGACGTTGTAAGGCCATTGGGTCTTTTCTAAGATCAATTCCTTCGTCCTTAATAAATTTATCCGCTAAAAAATCAATAATTACTTGATCAAAGTCATCTCCTCCTAAATGAGTGTCACCATTTGTAGACAACACCTCAAAAACACCATCTCCTAACTCTAGTATGGAAATATCAAATGTACCTCCTCCAAGGTCATAAACTGCAATCTTTTGATCTTTACCTCCTTTGTCTAAACCATAAGCTAATGCTGCAGCAGTTGGCTCGTTAATAATACGTTGTACTTTTAAACCTGAAATCTCTCCTGCCTCTTTGGTAGCTTGACGCTGAGAATCATTAAAGTAAGCAGGAACAGTAATTACTGCTTCACTCACGTCCTGCCCCAAATAATCTTCTGCGGTTTTTTTCATTTTTTGAAGAATCATCGCTGACAATTCTTGTGGTGTGTATAAACGACCATCAATATCAACGCGCGGCGTATCGTTATCTCCTTTAACAACTTTATAGGCTACATTTTTAACTTCTTTTGAAGACTCAGAGAATTTATTTCCCATAAATCTTTTGACAGAAGCAATGGTTTTAGTGGGGTTCGTAACAGCTTGTCGTTTAGCTGGGTCACCAACCTTGATTTCTCCTCCTTCTACAAAAGCAATAACAGAAGGTGTTGTTCTTTTACCTTCAGCATTTGGGATTACAACAGGTTCATTACCTTCCATTACGGAAACACATGAATTTGTAGTTCCTAAATCAATTCCAATTATTTTACTCATGATGTTTACAAATATTTTTTTCAAACAATAGTCAAGCATTGTGCCATGAAGCATATACTGACAGCTTGGCAGATAGTTTGGCTAAATTGATAAATCCTTTGACACCTTACATCAAATCAACTAGAAAGAGTATACAAATCAGACATTGAAAGATTAAATAAAGAAATACTATTTTTGAAAAAAAAAATATGTCCTCAGCAAAAAAGAGTTATTCTAGAATAACAACGAAGACCTTGCAAGAAATGAAGTCAAATGGTGAAAAAATCTCCATGCTTACAGCTTATGACTTCACCCTGGGCGGGATCGTAGACCAAGCCGGAGTAGACGTAATCTTGGTAGGAGACTCTGCTTCCAATGTAATGGCTGGACATGAGACTACCTTACCCATCACTTTAGACCAAATGATCTACCATGCAAGTAGTGTCGTTCGCGCAGTGAAACGTGCCTTAGTGATTGTCGATCTTCCATTTGGAACTTATCAGGCTGACTCTAAAGAAGCTTTGCGTTCTGCTATTCGAATCATGAAGGAATCGGGTGCTCACGGGGTAAAACTTGAAGGTGGTTTTCAAGTTAAAGAATCAATTGAACGAATTCTTCAGGCAGGAATTCCAGTAATGGGTCACTTAGGGTTGACCCCGCAGTCTATTTATAAATTTGGAACTTATACAGTACGCGCAAAGGAGGAGGAAGAGGCTGCCCAATTACTTAAAGACACTAAAACGCTAGAACAAATAGGTTGTTTTGGAATTGTTTTAGAAAAAGTTCCCGCGGTATTAGCAGGTCGAGCTTCTGAATCCATAAAAGTTCCAATTATTGGCATTGGTGCAGGAAACAAGGTTGATGGACAGGTACTTGTTCTTCACGATATGTTGGGTATGAACAAGGAATTCAGCCCTCGTTTTTTAAGAAGATATCTGGATTTAGACCAAATTTTACACCAAGCCATAGGCCAGTTTAGTACCGACGTAAAGTCACTAAACTTTCCGAATGACAATGAACAATATTAATTTATAGTTTGGAGGGGCGTATCCTTTTTGAGGACAATCATTTGATTGTCATTAACAAAAAAGCTGGTGAACTTGTTCAGGGTGACATCACTGGAGACCAACCACTAGTAGAATTAGTAAAATCCTTTTTAAAAAAAAAATACAATAAACCTGGCGCAGTTTTCCTTGGTGTTGTTCATAGATTGGATAGACCAACCAGCGGAGTTGTTCTCTTTGCAAAAACTTCTAAAGCATTATCTCGATTAAACGATCAGTTTAAAAATAGGATCCCTAAAAAAACCTATTGGGCAATTATCTCGAATAAGTTTGACAAAAAAAAAGGGAGTTTAACACACTGGATGACCAGAAATACTAAACAGAACAAATCCAAAGCCCATTCAAAAGAGGTTCAAAATAGCAAACTGGCTAAGCTCCATTTTAAGCGAGTAAAAACCTTTGATCATTATTGCCTTTTAGAAATAAACTTAGAAACAGGTCGACATCATCAGATTAGGGCACAGCTCAGTATTCTTGATTTTCCTATTCAAGGAGATTTAAAATATGGTGCTCAAAGAAGTAATCAAGATGGAAGTATCAGCCTGCATGCACGTCATTTGGAAGTACAACATCCAGTCACTAAAAATCCAATGGTCTTTACCGCAGATCCGCAGAGAGTGGGGATATGGAAGGCCGTTCTTTCCGATTGAGATGCACTGCTTTATTTTTTATTATCTCAGCAATTGAAACGTTATTGATCTTGCTTTCGAGCCATGATAGAACATCTAAATACAAAAAGGAGCGTCTTTCATAGGGATCATTTTCGTACTGTTTTAACTCTTGATATAAATCTTCAAAAGCACTTTTTAAATCATGTGGATAAATATCTCCTAAGCCTTTTACAAAGCGAATCATTGCTTTTTGCACTTCGTGAAGATCATTCATTTTGATCAAAAACTTATAGGTTTCTCTTAAATGGGTCTCTAAATGGTAATCAAAACCTGCCTCGTAATGGGCAAATATGTTTAAAACACGAGAAAAACACAACAGATCTTCTCTCATTTTTAAGCTTTTATTACTAATGATTTTATCCAAATGCACAATACAATTTTCATAATCGTCTGCGCCGAAATACACGCATGCTATTTTGTAATAAAACATCATAATGTGGTGAGGATCAATTTGGTTACTGAACTCAGCAATTCCATCCTTTATCTCTGGAACAATGAAGACCCCTTCTTCAAAACTCCCTTCCAAAAAATGAAGGTTCAGTTTATTGCTGAAGTAAAATTGGAAGTTCAATGCTTTAAGATTATCATTTTTTGGAAATTCTTCACTCGATGTTCTTAACATCATCTGCTGAAGAACTCCTTTAAACTTTGAGGGATATTTAATCAGAGCAAGACTTTCCATCAAATAATTGTTCCCTTTTAAATAGAAAACAGGGTGGATTGCTATCATGTTAGGAGATTCATCAAACATTTCAATCCATTTTGATGCATATCGATAAGTGGAGAGAAAATCTTGCGTTAAAAAACTGTACCAAACATGTGCCTTGTAGTACCATAACTTTTCTCTAAAACCCAGTGCGTCATAATCTAGTTTGGGTAAGTTTTCATAAAAAAATTGTGTGATTTCTCTAAACTCCTCATCACTTTTTGCGTAACCAGCCTTGATTAAACGTTCGTAGAGCTGTAATGATAAATTTGATAATTGAGTTGCTAAATTATTCTGAACTCGTAATTGATCTGCTTCTTGAATCAACGTCTCAGTTCGGTTGCTTAAACTTCGTGTGATATACTGAGATTCAATAACTTTTTCAAGTTCAACAATGTCGTAAGCACTATATTTCTCTTCATTTTTTAAAGCTAGTAGTTTCGCTTTTTCAAGTACTTTGAGACTTTGTTTGTACAAACCCTTTTGATACAAAATTGTTGCAAAGTCTAACTGTTCTCTTATCTGTATCCGAATATTTTTATGAGCTGGATTCATACGCAAACTAATCAAAATTTGCTTGTACAAATGAGCTTTTAAATTTGACAACTGCTGTTTCGTAACGATTCCTTTTTTTAAAATTACTTTTTCGTCATAACGATTCATTTTATCTAACAACTGAAAAAGATTTAAAAATTTGGAATCTTCATTTGAACCCATCCTTCCTACATACAATCTGAATTGTCGTTTTTCTGACTTTGTAAGGGATTTTACAAGTACAAACAAATTATCTTTCTGTTCACTTGTCATTGTAATGGGTTTAATTGTAATTTACTAATTATTAGTCCTTTATGAGTCAGTTTATACTGACGGATGTTGTAATACAAAAGTAATGATTTTATCTCAATTTTGAGCTTTAATTTAAATTCGTGTTAATTAAACTTAGTCAGTTTATAATAGCCTTATGGATTATGTAGAAATTTTTGATACTACCCTTCGTGACGGTGAGCAAGTTCCTGGATGCAAGCTAGATTCGAAAACCAAACTTGTAATAGCTGAACAACTTGATTTCTTAGGTGTTGATGTTTTGGAAGCCGGTTTTCCAATTTCTAGTCCTGGAGATTTTAAATCAGTCGAAGAGATTTCAAAATTAGTAAAAAACACACGAGTTTGTGGACTCACAAGAGCAGTAAAAAAGGATATTGAGGTTGCTGCAGAAGCCATCAAATATGCCAAACGCTCAAGAATACATACCGGTATTGGAACTTCCCAAAGCCACATGCGTTATAAATTTAATGCTACCCCTGACGAGGTATTAGAACGAGCCATAAGCGCTGTTAAACATGCAAAATCCTATGTTGAGGATGTTGAATTTTACGCAGAAGATGCCGGAAGAACAGACAATGAGTTTCTTGCTAGAGTTTGTGAGGCAGTAATAAAAGCAGGTGCAACTGTTCTAAATATCCCCGACACCACAGGATACTGTTTACCCGAAGAATACGGAGCTAAGATGAAGTATCTAATGGAAAATGTCAAAGGAATTCATAAAGCAAGATTGTCATGCCACTGTCATAACGATTTGGGATTAGCAACAGCCAATTCCATCGCTGGAGTTCAAAACGGAGCACGACAGATTGAATGCACCATTAACGGTATAGGTGAACGTGCCGGAAATACTTCACTTGAAGAAGTTGTTATGATTTTGCGCCAACATCCAAATTTAAATTTGGATACGCGAATCAAATCAGAAATGCTTAATGGTATTAGCAAATTGGTATCAGAAAGCATGGCAATGCCCGTTCAGCCAAATAAGGCAATTGTTGGGGCAAATGCATTTGCCCACTCCTCTGGAATTCATCAGGATGGTGTGATTAAAAAAAGAGAAACGTATGAAATTATTGATCCTAAAGACGTTGGAGTAACAGAATCTTCCATTGTGCTTACCGCAAGAAGTGGTAGAGCAGCACTAGCCTATCGTGCGAAAAACATTGGATTTGAATTAGATAAATTACAATTGGACAAAGTATATCAGCAGTTCCTTATTGTAGCCGATCAAAAAAAAGAAATTAATGATGAGGATTTACCCAAAATCATTGAAGCAAGTAATTTATAAAAAGAATATTATTTCATGAAACAGACCCTATTCGATAAAGTATGGGATTCCCATGTTGTAAAAAGTATAGACAAAGGACCAGATGTGCTCTTTATTGATCGCCATATGGTTCATGAAGTGACCAGTCCGGTTGCGTTTTTAGGCTTAAAGAACAGGCAGCTCCCCGTATTGTATCCTGAACGTACATTTGCAACTGCAGATCACAATACTCCTACTCTCAATCAACATCTTCCGGTGGCTGATCCACTGTCTAGAAACCAGCTAGAAGCTTTGGAAGAAAATGCCAATGAACACGGCATTTCCTACTGGGGATTAGGACATGAAAAAAATGGTATTGTACATGTTGTTGGACCCGAATACGGTATTACCCAACCTGGGGCAACAATAGTTTGCGGAGACTCACACACATCAACTCATGGTGCCTTCGGTGCAATTGCATTCGGAATAGGAACCTCTGAGGTTGAAATGGTGTTAGCGACCCAATGTATCATGCAGCCCAAGCCAAAGAAAATGAGAATTACAATCAACGGTTCTCTTAACAAAGGGGTAACTCCAAAAGATGTTGCTCTATTTATCATTTCAAAATTAACAACCTCTGGAGCTACAGGTTATTTTGTTGAATACGCAGGAGAAGTTTTTGAAGAACTCAGCATGGAAGGTCGTATGACTGTTTGTAACTTAAGTATTGAAATGGGAGCTCGTGGAGGAATGATAGCTCCTGACAAGAAAACTTTTGAATACATCAAAAATAGAGAGTTTACACCCAAAGGAACTGATTGGGATACCGCAATGAAATACTGGAAAACGCTTCATACAGACAAAGGTGCATCTTTTGACAAAGAACTCTCCTACGAAGGTTCTGAAATTGATCCAATGATCACTTTTGGTACGAATCCAGGTATGGGTATGAGCATTACTAAAGCAATTCCCAATGCCTCAGAAATCGAGGGAGGTAAAGCCACTTACAAAAAATCTCTAGAATATATGGGCTTTAAAGCAGGAGAACAAATGGTGGGAAAACCAATCGATTATGTATTTATAGGAAGTTGTACCAACGGTAGAATAGAGGATTTTAGAGCCTTTGCGAGTATTGTCAAGGGTCACAAACGTGCTAAAAATGTTACAGCATGGCTTGTACCAGGATCTCATAAAGTGTTGAACGCAATCAAAGAAGAAGGATTATTAAGTATTTTCGAAGAAGCAGAGTTCAAGCTTCGTGAGCCAGGATGTTCAGCATGTTTGGCGATGAATGACGATAAAATTCCAGCGGGAAAATATGCTGTAAGTACTTCTAACAGAAACTTTGAAGGACGACAAGGCCCCGGGTCAAGAACTTTACTTGCTAGTCCTCTTGTGGCTGCTGCTGCAGCTATTACAGGAAAGATAACTGATCCAAGAACCTTAATTTAACCTCTAATGGCATACGATTCATTTAATATACTAACCAGTACTGCAGTTCCTTTACCTATTGAAAACGTTGATACTGATCAGATAATACCTGCGCGTTTTTTGAAAGCGACAGAAAGAAAAGGTTTTGGTGATAACTTATTTCGGGACTGGAGATACAATCAGGATGATTCCCCTAAAAGTGAATTTGTTTTAAACAACACTATCTATTCAGGAAAAATCTTAATAGGTGGGCACAATTTTGGATCAGGTTCTTCTAGAGAACATGCTGCTTGGGCAATTTATGATTATGGTTTCCGTTGCGTAGTTTCAAGTTTTTTTGCGGATATTTTTAGAAATAATTGTCTCAACATAGGTGTCCTTCCTGTTCAGGTATCTGCTGAGTTCCTTGCCCAAATTTTTAAATCAATAAATCATGATCCAGAGACAACACTGACTGTAGATTTACACAATCAGAAAATCACCTTAGGTGCGGCAGAAGCTTCTGAAAGTTTCGAAATAAATAAATACAAGAAAGCCAATATGCTGAATGGTTACGACGATATTGATTATTTAAACAATATCAAGGCCGATATTCAAGATTTCGCAAGAAATACCCCGCTTTAACCAATCTAAAACCAATGGCTACTACTCTTGAAATAATGGATACCACGCTCAGGGATGGTGAACAAACCTCTGGAGTTTCATTTACTGCACTTGAAAAACTTACACTAGCAAAACTCTTATTGCAAGAATTAAAAGTGGATCGTATTGAAGTTGCCTCAGCCCGAGTCTCTGAAGGAGAATTTAAAGCTGTCAAAGAAATTACTAGTTGGGCCTCAGGACAGGGTTTGATTGAAGGAATAGAGATCCTTACATTTGTCGATAACGGCGTCTCCCTAGAATGGATGAAAGAGGCTGGTGCTAAAGTTCAAAACTTATTGACTAAGGGCTCTTTAAATCATTTAAAGTTTCAATTGAAACAAACTCCAAAAGAACACTTCAAGAATATAGCGGCCAGTGTAGAAGAGGCTCAAAAAGCGGGAATTAAAACTAATATTTATCTTGAAGACTGGAGTAATGGGATGAAAAATTCAGAAGATTATGTGTTAGAATATCTCGATTTTTTAGCTACCCTACCCGTCGAACGAATTTTACTGCCTGATACGCTTGGAATATTAACACCTACGAGAACTGCTTTGTACCTTAACAAAGTTTTAACCCGCTTTCCAAACTTACGATTTGATTTTCATGGCCATAATGACTACGATCTAAGTGTTGCCAATGCACTAGAAGCTGTAAAAGCAGGAGTTAGCGGATTACATCTAACTGTAAATGGTATGGGAGAACGGGCTGGAAATGCTCCTCTTGCTAGTGTAGTTGCTGTAATTAATGATTTTCTTCCAGAAACTAAGATCAACATTAATGAAAATGCATTGCACCAAGTAAGTAAACTTGTTGCTACGTTTACGGGTTTTAGAATTCCCGAAAACAAACCCGTAGTCGGAGATAACGTTTTTACGCAAACAGCTGGTATCCATGCGGACGGAGATCACAAGAAAAACCTCTACTTTAACCAATTATTACCCGAACGCTTTGGACGCAAGCGTAAATACGCATTAGGAAAGACTTCAGGGAAAGCTAATATTCAAAAAAACCTTCAACAGTTAGGTTTGACTCTTAATGATGACGAAATAAAAAAAGTAACTGCTCGTATTATTGAATTGGGAGACAAGAAAGAACGAGTAACTGCAGAGGATCTACCTTTTATCATTTCTGATGTTTTAGGAAACAATATTCCAAATAAAGTTAAAATTCAATCCTATGTATTGACACATTCGAAAGGTTTAAATCCCACGACCAGTGTATCCATTCAAATTGAAGATGAAAATTTTGAGGAGAATGCCTCTGGTGATGGCCAATACGATGCCTTTTTGAATGCAATACACAAGATTTATGATCAACAAAATAGAATTCTACCCAAGTTAATTGATTACGCAGTACGTATCCCCCCGGGGAGTAATTCGGATGCCCTCTGTGAAACAACAATAACTTGGAAATCAAAGAAAAAAGAATTTAAGACACGCGGACTGGACTCAGATCAAACTGTTTCAGCAATTAAAGCGACAGAAAAAATGCTCAATATTATATAAATAGAAATTAATGGATTTAAAAATCGCCCTCTTAGCTGGAGACGGAATAGGCCCTGAGGTCATCGATCAAGCTGTAAAAGTTTCAGATGCAATTGCAAAAAAATTCAATCACACTATAGAATGGACTCCGGCTTTAACAGGAGCTGCAGCGATTGACGCTGTTGGTGATCCTTATCCAGAAGAAACACATCAGACCTGTTTAGATGCAGATGCAGTATTGTTTGGTGCTATAGGACATCCACGCTTTGATAATGATCCCTCAGCAAAAGTAAGACCAGAGCAAGGACTTTTAAAAATGCGTCAAAAACTTGGATTATTTGCCAATGTACGGCCTACTTTTACCTTTCCTTCATTACTGGATAAATCACCCTTAAAGCAGGAACGGATTGAAGGGACTGATTTGGTGTTTTTAAGAGAACTTACTGGCGGAATTTATTTTGGAAAAAGGGGACGTTTAAACGAGGGCCATACTGCTTTCGACACTTGCACTTACACTCGTGATGAAATTCAACGACTTGCAAAAAAAGGATTTGAACTTGCCATGACCCGCTCCAAAAAACTGTGTTGTGTGGATAAGGCAAATGTATTAGAAAGCTCACGTTTATGGAGAGAGACCGTACAAGCAATGGAAAAAGAATATCCTGAAGTTAAAGTTAGTTATGAGTTTGTAGATGCTGTAGCCATGCGTCTGGTTCAATGGCCTAACAGTTATGATGTTTTGATAACTGAAAATCTTTTTGGTGATATTTTGACAGACGAAGCTTCCGTAATTTCGGGCTCTATGGGCTTAATGCCCTCAGCTTCAGTTGGAACAGAAAATGCTCTTTACGAACCTATACACGGTTCATTCCCCCAGGCTACAGGTTTAGGAATTGCAAATCCCTTGGCTACAGTTCTTTCTGCTGCCATGATGTTTGAAATGAGTTTTGGATTAACAGAAGAAGGTGCAATCATCCGAAAAGTTGTAGATCAATCTCTTGCAGATGGAGTGGTTACTGAAGACCTTAAAGAAAATGGAGACAAAGGAAATTCTACCTCTGAAGTTGGAGATTACCTAGTATCTAAAATCTTAGAATGATCATTTACTGCACATATTCGCCTAATTGACTTTAAGTCAAAGAGTTGTGCTAGTAAAACAAACTTGATGTCTTTTCAAAGTGCTCTAATCATACACCTAATCCTTTCCTTTTAGTAGTTCTTTTGTGTTGACACCTTTCACGCGAATGTTTTTATGAAATCTCAATAAAATAAGAGTTCGATCCACAGCTTTATGAGTAACAATCAAACATGAAAATACCGATGAATTGACTCCATCAACACCTCATAATCAGTAGTTAAAATGAGATCATGTGTTGACTTAAAACGGGTAAAATTGCTAAAAACACTATCAATACCTCTTAAGAAACTTACGAGGAGTAAACTCTAACAATTTTGAATTCTATTTTAAAAGGTCTGAATTTACAGAGCTATCCAATATGTTGTTTTTCAATATTTCTAGAAATTATTAAAAACATCACTTCATTTAGTAATTTAATTTAATAAGTTTATACATTAATTCCCCGCCATGACCTTATATTCTTTTTCCCTACTGCTTCATATATTTACTGGAAGTCTTGGTCTGCTAAGTAGAAGTCTTAACTTAATTCTAAAAAAAGGAAGTGTAATCCACAAAACAATTGGTCGTGTATTTGTGTTAAGTATGATTTAAACTGCGCTAGTTGCTTTAGTACTTTGTTTTTTAAAAACAAATTTTTTCCTATTAATTATTGGAATTTTCACGCTTTATTTAGTTGGTACGGGACAACGTTATCTCCATTTAAAGAACCTAAGCAGAGGTGGTAAACCAAAAAAAATAGATTGGCTATTAAGTATTGCAATGAGTATCGTAGGAATTGTTTTTATCGGTTGGGGAATTATGTTACTGGTTAATAAAAATAGCATGGGATGGGCTCTTTTACTTTTTGGAATAATTGGTCTTTTGAGCGTGCGTAAAGATTTAAAGAATTATCTAGGCAAATCCAAAAAGAAACAGTTTTGGCTTCGTGGTCATATTGCTCGGATTGTTGGAGCTTATATTGCTTCGTTATCAGCATTTCTGGTTGTCAATCAAACTAAATTTCCTGAATTAATCCCCGAGGTTGTGTATTGGATACTTCCTACTTTTATTTTAACCCCTTTAATTGTTTTTTGGATAAAAAAATATACTTAATCCGTTCTTTTGTTCATAATTTCAATCCTTAAGGGACAATCCTCAATCTATGAAAAGTCAATCTGAATATCTTATATTTGATTAAATTATACCGTAAAACCTATGAAAACACTTATTGCATTTGTCTTTGTTGTCAGTCTTCAAACATGTATCTCAAGTACTCCTCCAGTCAACAATAGTAACCCAATATGGGAGCCTAATGAAGTTCTTCAAGAAGGCTTAAAAAAAGCTTATTTCGCATCCGGATGTTTTTGGTGTGTGGAAGCTATTTATGAAAGTGTACGTGGTGTCTCTGAGGTTTATTCGGGTTATGCTGGCGGATTCACAAAAAATCCAAATTACAATCAAATTGGAACTGGACGCACAGGGCACGCTGAAGCTGTTGAAGTCCTTTATGATCCGAAAGTGGTTAGCTATAGTACTTTAGTTCAAGTATTTTTTGGTTCTCATGATCCCACAACGCCTAATCGTCAGGGTCCTGATTATGGATCTCAATACCGTTCTATAGCTTTTTACAACTCAGATCAAGAGCGAGAGATTATTCAAAACTATATAGCTTTACTTCAAGAAAAAGAAATATTTTCTAAAGAAATAGTTACAGAAATTAAACCTCTTGATAAATTCTATTATGCAGAAGAATACCATCAAGACTATGAAAAAAACAATCCAAACAACCCGTATGTCAAGCAGGTCTCAATTCCTAGACTAAGAAAGTTTCAAAATCTTTACCCTGAATTACTAAAAGAGGAGCATTAAGTATTTACTTTTCTTTTAAGAATCGGATAGTAAATAAAGTCCAAAGTCTATAAAACATAATTCCTATGAGGCTTCCTGCAAATGCTCCAATCACAATGTCCAATGGAAAATGAACGCCGATATAAACTCTGCTATAAGCGATTAGAAAAGCAATGAAAAGAAGCGTTGGGAATAACGATCGGTGAGTCGATTTTAAAATCGAACCAAAAAATACAGCTAGAGCAAAAGAATTAGATGCATGTCCTGAGAAAAAACTAAAGCGTCCTCCGCAAGTTGGTTTTACAAGTCGAACAAGTGCTCTAATTTCTTGGTCGTAGCAGGGGCGCAATCTACCAACTTGAACTTTAAATAAGTTGGTCAATTGGTCAGTACATAGAATCAACAAAGCTGTAAAGAACAAAAGATAAACTGCCACTTTCCAAGAATACTTAGCGCCAAAAAAAAACCAGAGTGCTAGGTAGAGAAAAACATTGGAACCTCTGTGGGTCATCAACATCCAAAACCCATCATAGGTTTCTGAGCCTAATCCATTCAGCCAAAGAAATAATGCTTTATCCCAAGCCAACAGAACTTCCATTTTATTCGATTTTATCCATTTCGCTGTCATAAAAATTAAAAGCAGCCTCCATAAGGAAATGAGATTCTGATTTTAAAGCAGCTTCATCCTCCTTGTCAAATTCTTCGAACCAATGGATCTCGTCGTTGAGTACATTTAAAATAAAACGTGGATATTCAGTATGCACTACAAATAATGCATCCTCTAATTCAGAGTTGTCGGCGATAAGAAATTTTGGTAATTCCATGTGTTAATCTGATAGTAATTTGTTAGTAAGATATCTAAATCTAATAAATAGCAAAAGTGCAGAAGAAGTAAGTCCTGAGAGTAGTCCTATCCATATTCCTGTAGCTGCTAATTCTGTATGAATTGCAAGATAATAAGATATTGGAATTCCAAAAATGCCATAGGAGAAAAAAGTAATCCAGGCTGGAATATTTACATCCTGCAATCCTCGTAAAGCTCCTAAAACTACGGCCTGAAGTCCATCTGAAATTTGAAAAAATCCAGAAACAATAATTAAAGAAGAGGCAATTTTTACTACCTCGTATACACTGGTTAATTCTAAAGGGTCATTCCAGTCCAAATAAATCCATGGAAGAACTTCATTTAAAGAAAGGAATACCAAGCAAAAAACTACATCAAATACAAAAATGAGCAAAAAGATTGAATGAGCAACTTCGCGTAAACGAGGAATATCCTTTCTGCCTTTTTGATTCCCAACCCTTATCATTGCAGTAACACCAAGCCCCATAGCAAACATAAAAGTCATGGAAGAAAGATTAAATGCAATTTGATTAGCTGCCTGAGGATTTTTACCTAAAAACCCAGAAAGCCATATCGCTACAGTAAAAAAGAGTACTTCAAAAAACATTTGTAGCGCTGAAGGAAAGCCTATTTTAAATATTTTACGGAAAAGACTCCATTGAGGTTTCTGAAACGAAATATTTCTGACGTAGGCACTGAATTTTGAACTAAAACGCACATATAACGCCATAAAAAAGAGCATGGTACAACGGGCAATAAGACTCCCAATAGCTGCACCTTCTACACCCATTTTTGGAAAAATCCATATGCCAAAAATCAAAAAATAATTTAATGTGACATTTACAACATTTCCAATTAAAGTTGCATACATGGCAGGTCTTGTGTAAGACAATCCCTCAGAGAATTGCTTAAATCCCTGAAAAAAGATTAGTGGAATTAAAGAGATCCCAATCCATTGTAAATACGGAAATGCAAGCTCTACAACCTCTTCTGGTTGCCCCATCTGATAAAGCAGAGGTTTACTAATCAAAACTGCGAGACCTAATAAAATTCCTAAAAAAACACAGAGCATCAAGCCGTGTATAAATACTTTTCTTCCTAAAGACACATCATTCGCTCCATCTGTTTCTGCTACTAAGGGAGTAATCGCAGTAGAAAAACCAATACCTAACGACATTGCAACAAAGAAGAAACTATTCCCTAGTGATACTGCTGCTAGCTCAGCAGTTCCTAGCTGGCCTACCATGATATTGTCAACAAGTTGAACAAAAGCATGACCTAATAATCCAATTATTACAGGGTAAGCAAGCGTAAGATTATACCGAAACTCTTTGGTATATCTTAAAAGGCTAGAAATCATTTAAATTCTAGATTAAACCCGTATTGATCTACCAAGTAAATCAAACTAGCCATTGCAGCTGCGCCTAATTCTAATTCTCTCTTGTTGATGGCATCAAAGGTATCGTTTGCAGTATGGTGATACTCAAAATAACGCTGAGAATCAGGACGTAAGCCCGAAAGGACAATTTGGTCATTTCGGAGTGGTCCAATATCTGCACCACTTCCTCCCAATTCGAAACGATCTGCCATGTAGGGTGTAAAATACTTTTTCCAGCTTTCAATCTGTTTGAACTGTGAATTTGTAGCTTCAAAGGAAAAACCTCTTGGAGAAAATCCACCAGCATCAGACTCCAAAGCAAAAATGTGATTTTCATTATTCTGTTCAGCATATTTGGCATAAGCTTTCCCTCCGCGTAGCCCGTTTTCTTCATTCATATACATCACAACTCTAATTGTACGTTTCGGTTTATAATCCATTTTTTCAAAAAGATGAAAAACTTCCATAGCTTGAACAATTCCTGCTCCATCGTCATGTGAGCCGTCTCCAAGATCCCAAGAATCAAGATGCCCTCCTACTACAATAATTTCATCAGGGTATTCACTTCCTTTGATTTCCCCCACAACATTATGAGAAGGAACATCAGGAAAATTCTTGCAATCTAGTTTGAGATAGAATTTTAAGTCTTTGTTCAGTGATAACATAGAACTTAATAGTTGAGCTCCATTGGTACTGATGGCAGCAGCAGGTATTCGTTTGTTGTTAGGAAGATCTCCATAACGCATGCTCCCTGTGTGGGGGAAATCATCTAGTCGTAAGTTTAAAGAACGGACGATCACCCCTACGGCTCCAAGTTTTGCGGCTATTGCAGCTCCTTGTGTTCTTTGGTTTGAAGTTTTGGAATACGCTTCGAAGGTATTGATGTATTCTGCTGGCATCGGTCTGTTAAAAAAAACGAACTTACCACTAACTTTTTCTTCGCCTAATGCTTCTAGTTCTTCAAAAGTTTTTACTTCAATCACTCCTGCTCTAAGACCTGAAGATGGGGTTGAAATTGAACCTCCTAGGGCACAAATTGGAACATTCATACTCATACCTGGCCCCGAAATAATACTAGCGTACTCAAAAGTTCCCCTAACCCATTTAGGTACCATGACGTTTTGTAAATATACGCGGTCTAAATCAAGTGATTCCAACTCAGTTTTCCCCCAACTAACAGCGCGTTCAGCATTTAATGAACCCGACAACCTTCCACCAATTTTATTTGAAAGGTGGTCTAACCAATCGTATGCTTTACCAGCTGTTAAAGCATTTTTATAAATTTTTTCAATTTGCTGCTCGTGAGAGGGCAATTGGGCCCTTAGATTACTGGTCAAACACAATATCAATAAAGCTATAAATTTTTTCATGCTATGTTTATTTTGGTGCAAATTGAATGATATCATCAGAACTGATAGGATTTTCACCTAAAATCAATAACCGCTCAACCACATTTCTAAGCTCTCTTACATTTCCAGTCCATGGATAGCTACTTAACCTTGCCTGAGCTCCTTCGCTAAAGGTTTTCTTCTCTAACCCTTGCTCTTTGGATAGTACATCAACAAAATGGGAAACAAGAAGTGGAATATCCTTTTTACGATTTTCGAGTGCAGGAACGTGAATCATGATGACGGCGAGTCGATGGTATAGATCCTCTCTAAAACGACCTTCTTTAATCTCTTGACTTAGGTTCTTATTTGTTGCTGCTATAACTCTAACATCAACCTTGATGTCTTTTTCATTACCTACCCTTTGGATTTTATTCTCTTGTAAAGCTCTAAGAACTTTAGCTTGGGCAGCCAAACTCATATCAGCAATCTCATCTAAAAATAGTGTTCCTTTGTTTGCTGCTTCAAATTTACCAGAACGATCTTTCACCGCTGATGTAAATGCCCCTTTAACATGTCCAAAAAGTTCACTTTCAATTAATTCTGAAGGAATTGCAGCACAATTGACCTCAATAAAATTCTCTTTACTTCGCTCACTCTGCTGATGTAATTGATGTGCAACTAACTCTTTACCCGTACCATTTTCTCCAGTGATTAGCACTCTTGCTTCAGTAGGAGCAACCTTAGAAATCATTTCTTTCATTTTCACTATGGGGTCACTTTCACCTATGATAGTATACTTCTGTGCTACTTTACGCTTTAATTTTAAATTTTCTTTTCTTAATGTCTTATTTTCTATAGCATGACGAACAGCGGTAAGGAGCCTATTCAAATCTGGGGGTTTCGCAATAAAATCATACGCACCTAATTTCATAGCTTCTACAGCAGTTTCCACGTTACCGTGGCCAGTAAGCATTATAAAAGGAACGAAAATTCCTTTGTCTCTGGTTTTTTGTAAAACTTCAATACCATCCATTTTTGGCATTTTAATGTCACATAAAACGAGGTCAAAAGATGATTTAGAAAGTTTTGACAAACCTTCTTTTCCATCTATCGCTTCAGTAATCTCATAAGAGGAACTCTCTTCAGTTAATATGCGAACCATTACTCTTCGTATTGGCTCTTCGTCTTCAATCAATAAAATTTGAGTCATTTTAAGAAGTTGGTGAATTGGTAAAGGTAACTGTTCGTTGTGGAAAAGGTATTTCAATTCCTGCTTTTTCAAATGCTTGGAAAATTGAGAAACGTAAATCACTTTTTACTAGATTGGCAGCAAAACTGCTGTCCACAGAAATATAGAGTTGAAACAGAAGGGCACTGTCCCCAAAATCATTAAACAAAACAAAGGGTTCTGGGCTAGTCAAAACTTTATCGTGTCCATTAGCAATTTCTAAAAGCAATGATTCTATTTCCTTGGGATTACTTTTATAAGCAACACCAACTTCAACAATCTCTTTGGTAATAATGCCATTTTCTGTCCAATTAAAGAGAATTGACGTTAAAAATTTATGATTGGGGATTATCAACACTTTGTTTTCACGAGTAACAGCTCTCGTAGTTCGAAGCTTAATATTTTCAACCTGACCAATTTGACCGTCAACTTCTATAATATCACCTACCAATACCGACTTATCTACAAGTATAAAAATACCTGAGATAATATCTTGAATAAAAGTCTGTAGGGCTAGACCAACACCAACTAATAAGGCTGCAGATGCAGCAAATATAGCAGTTACATCAACACCAATATTTTGAAGAACTATTAAAATTACAACGATATAAATAAAGTAGTTAACAAAAGAAAATATACTTTTAAATTTTACCCTAGTGTCTTGAGCAATTGCCCTAAAGATGATTTTTCTTAAAATTTTGAGTAAAAAAGAAGTCAGCAGAAAAACAAGAATAACGATCAATACAGTTTTGGGAGTGAAAGTGGCGCTCCCAACAGTAAAATTGTAATTTAAAAGATCTATAAATTTGTTAATTAGCTTCATAATTGTGGGGTAAGTTAAGACAAAAAAACAAAACCCATCCTCGTGAAAGGATGGGAAAAAATTGCTATGAAAAAGAAAAATAATACTAACATAGCTGTTAGCATTATTTCAAATATATTATTTTTTTTTTATTTCGCAGAGTTTATGCAAACATATCCTTTACTTTTTCAAAAAAAGATTTATCAGATTTTTCTGGTTTTGGAATGAAATTAGGGTCTTCAAGCATTTTTTCAAAAAATTGATATTGCTCTTTGTTTAACTTTTTAGGTGTCCAAACATTCACATGAACTAATAAGTCACCTGTCCCATAACCGTTAACAGTAGACAAACCCTTCCCCCTAAGTCGGAGTGTTTTACCAGATTGTATTCCAGGTTCAAGTTTGATTCTGGCCTTTCCATCTAGAAGGTTCAGCTCTTTTGAAACCCCGAGTGAGGCTTCAGAAATACTTACATACAAGTCATAATGTAAATGGTTTGACTCTCGGACAAAAACCTCGTGAGGTAGTTCCTCAATTAACACTAAAAGGTCTCCTGAAATTCCGTTGGCAGGAGCCTCATTTCCTTTACCACTTACCTTTAATTGCATGCCCTCTTCAACACCAGCAGGAATTTTGATAGAAACGGTCTCCTCTCTTTTGATCATTCCGTTAGCGTCTGAACCTGGAGGTCTATTTAACAAGTTTTGACCACTACCGTTACAACTCGAACAAACAGCTGAGGTTTGCATTCTTCCTAAAATCGTATTGGTGATTTTCATCACTTGTCCTGCACCATTACATACCGAACATGTTCCATACTGTACTCCGGGAGCTTGAACTTTACGTGGAACTTTTATTTTTTTTTCGACACCTTTAGCTATTTCCTCAAGTGTCAGCTTTACACGAATTCGCATATTTGACCCTTGAGATCGTCTTTGACCTCCGCCAAAACCTCCGGAACCAAATCCACCGCCACCAAATGCACTGCCAAAAATATCACCAAATTGGCTAAAAATATCGTCCATATTCATACTACCGCCACCAAAACCTTGACCACCTTCAAAAGCAGCATGACCATATTGATCGTATTTGGAACGCTTCTCCTCATTACCCAAAATTTCATAGGCTTCAGCGGCCTTTTTAAAATTGGCTTCAGCCTTCTTATCATCAGGATTTTTGTCAGGATGAAATTGGATCGCTTTTTTTCGGTAGGCTTTCTTTATCTCAGAAGCACTGGCATTTTTAGAAACACCTAAAATTTCGTAATAATCTTGTTTCATAAGTTATTGGCCTACGACCACTTTTGGATAACGAATAATCCGGTCTCCCAGTTGGTATCCGGTTTCAACTATGTCTATTATTTTTCCTTTGTCAGCCTCAGTAGGTGCCGGTATTTGGGTAATTGCTTCATGATATTCTGCGTCAAAAGCATCTCCAATTTTAGCTGTTGTAGAATTCAATCCACTGGACTTTAAAACTTCAAAAAATTTGTTATAGATTAGTTTAAATCCATCAACATCAATACTTTCAGCTCCTTTTTCGATTTGTTGATTTGCTCGATTAAAATCATCCAGAACTGGTATCAGGGAACTTATTACTTCCTGGTTGGCAGTTTTAAATAACTCCAAACGTTCTTTTGATGTGCGCTTTTTGAAATTTTCAAATTCAGCAAATAGTCTTAAAAACTTCTCTTTCTCCTGTTCTAACGAATGGTTGAGCTCTTCAATTTTAGTTTCTAAGTTTGAGCCTTTAGACGTTTTTTTTGCTTGTTTCTTTGGATCAGTGGTTTTTTTCTTTGTTGTTTTTGCTCCTTTAGTCGCCATTAAATTTTTTTTTATTAGTTATGCAAAAGTACTGCCAGACTCAATTAATGTCAAATTGTCATTCATTTAATTAAATCATCTAACGCTTTCTGAATATCAGTATACTGAAAAGAATAGCCCTTATCAATCACTTTCTGGGAGCTGATCCAATGGCTGTCCAACACAAGATCACTCATCTCTCCAGCACCTATTCTGATGAGGAAAGCAGGAATGGGCGGAAGAAAATAGGGCCTTTTAAGAGCACGCGAAAGTGAAGCGATGAATTCTGACTGGGTTACAGGATTTGGAGCTACTGCATTAAAGACACCTTCCCACTGATCTTCAACGGCTTTCAAAAAAATCCCCACTAAGTCATTCATATGGATCCACGATTGGCCTTGTTTACCACTACCAAATGCTGCACCTAGACCAAAATAAGTTGGGAGTTTTAGTGTTCCCAAAACCCCACCACTTTCAGACAACACCAAACCAATCCTTAGTTTTGCTATGCTTATCCCCTCTGAAGAAAAGGAGTCAGTCTCGTTTTCCCAATCAATAACTACTCTTTCCATAAACGTAGTTCGGCTTACCTCCGCCTCTTCATCAAAATAATCATTAAAGTCTGAAGGATATACACCAATTGCTGAGGCACTAACCAAATGTTTTATTTGATGCTCCCCATTAAGATCTTCTATACCCTTAAGTAATAATTTACTAGAATTGATTCTGCTTGAATATATTTTTTCTTTGTAGGACTTTGTCCACCGTTTAGAAACTGTAGAGCCTGCAAGGTGAATGATTGTATCTACCCCATAAAAACACTTCAGATCGATTTGATTTTGTTCCGGATTCCAATAAAAACCAGTAGCTCCTTGTAGTATATTAGTCTTTGATTTTCCAGTAGTTAGATAGTGGATTTGAAAACCTGTTTCAAGTAAGTTTTCTGTTATTTTTTTTCCAATCAACCCTGTAGCACCGGTGATGAGTAGCTTCATCTTTTTTTTGCAAAAATAGCTAATTTATGGCTTGACTGCTCTTAACATTTCTCGTTTTCCTGGTGGACCAGGGAGACGCTCGACTTTGAAGCCAACTTCTTGTAAGGCTCTTCTAACCGAACCTTTCGCACAAAAACTCACCCAAACTCCTCCATAGTTAAGTAAATCAAAACATTTTTCCATCCATTCTATCTCCCATAAATCAGGTTGCGCATGGGCTCCAAATGCATCATAATATATAATGTCAAATAAGTTTTTAGATTTATATTCCTCAAAAAATGATTTTTGTTTTTGAAGAGTAAATATGGGAGAAAGCTGATGTGCGACTTCCCATGTTAGCTCTGAAAACTCAGTAAAAGAAAAGCTTTTTTTTTCCTCGAAAAAACGATTGTAATTTAAACGTCCTAATTCTTTTAAAGATAAAGGATAAGCTTCAATGCTGGTATAATCAATTTTTATTTGTGTCTTAAGATGGTCCAAAAAATTAACATAGGAGAGTAAGCCTGTACCATAGCCCATTTCCAAAATAGCTGCATTAGAATTGGGATGTGCATTATGCCAAAAATGAAGTCCGTTGGTTACATAGACAAATTCTGATTCTGTAACCGCCCCATGAAGGGAGTGATAGGTTTCTTTTAGTGAATTAATCTTGAGGGTAGATGAACCATCTTTGGTAAGTACCCAACTTTTTGTAAAATTCATATTGAATAATTAATATTTTAAAAAGTTAAAGAAAAATTAGAATTATCATTTTTTGAACTGTATGATCACAATTAAGTAAAAAAATAAATAATTAAAGAAGGGTTTGAAGTTTTAGTTTAGAAAAAAAATTAATTTTACTCTACCAATACATGTGAAATGAATATTAAAGAAATCCAAAATTCAAAAATCAGCGACATTGATTTTGATAACCTAACTTTTGGACAAACTTTTACTGATCATATGCTCATTTGTCATTTTCGAAATGGAAAATGGCAAACGCCCGAAATCAGTCCTTACAAACCATTGACACTTCACCCGTCCGCTAGTGTTCTTCATTATGGGCAAGCTATATTCGAGGGCATGAAAGCTTTTAAAGACGATCAAGAGCAGGTCTGGTTATTCCGCCCTGATGAAAACTTTAAAAGATTTAACCGCTCAGCTAAACGATTGCAGATCCCTGAATTTCCAGAATCCTATTTTTTTGAAGGTCTCAATAAACTTTTATTTTTAGACAAGGATTGGATAAAGTCAGGAGAAGGGAATTCGCTCTACATCCGACCTTTTGTTTTTGCCAGTCAAGCAAGTGTTCAAGCCTCAGCCGCAAATGAATATATTTTTATGATCATTTGTTCACCTGTAAAATCTTATTATAGTGGGGGCGAAATAAACGTTTTAATTGCAGAAGAGTACAGCAGAGCTGCCAGTGGTGGCGTTGGATTTGCAAAAGCTGCGGGTAATTACGCAGCTCAATTCTACCCTACTTCTGAGGCTTTAAAGAATGGATTTCAGCAAATTATATGGACTGATGCCGATACACATCAATACATGGAAGAAGCGGGTACAATGAATATTTTTTTTAAAGTAAATAACACTCTGATCACTGCACCAACAAACGACCGCATATTAGATGGAATCACTAGAAAGAGTATTATTGATTTAGCTAGATATCAAGGAATTAAGGTAGAAGAACGACCTGTAAAGGTAGAGGAAATAAAATCAGCTCACCAAAAAGGGATTTTAAAAGAAGTTTTTGGAACAGGTACTGCTGTTGTGGTTTTACCAATTAACAGCTTTTCTCACCAAGGTAAAACATACAAACTTCCAAGTGAAATGACTTTTGCCCACTCGCTTAAGAAATCTTTGATGGATATTCAGTATAATAAATCTGATGATCCATTTAATTGGCGAAGACCTATTGTTTAGTCTGTTTTCAGAATTTTTTTCAAATCCGGTTTAAAATAATTGGGGCCTTTCATCACCTTACCGTCCTCCCTGTAGATTGGTTTTCCATTTTCATCGAGTTTACTCATATTACTCTTTTGTATTTCATCAAAAATAGCTTCAATTTTTTCTTGAAAACCATGCGCTATGATGGTGCCACAGAGAATGTAAAGCATATCTCCTAAAGCGTCACCAACTTCAATGAGATCTCCTTCTTTAACTGCCTCAAGATATTCCTCATTCTCTTCTTTCATCAAATTAAATCTGAGCATTGAAATATGATCAGGAACAGATACTGTTGGTTTATGCTCTATTCCCAAGCCATATGCCTCATGAAAAGAAGTCACTGCATTAATTGGTTTATTTAACATGTTCTTATTGAATGTTTATGGGTTATTTATTTCTAAATTAGTCAAAAAATTAGAAGATGTTTTCTTTTGGTCAATTAATCTTTGCAGCTTGTTTTGTAGTGGGCTTCACACTCATTGTGATTTTTTCTTATAGGTCTGATAAAAAAAAACAACCTGGATATTTCAAAGGGAGCTATAAAATTTTAATCGGATTCTTTATCGCATTCAGTGCCCTCGTACTGATCAAATATTTAACTCAAAAATGAAAAGCTTACTCTTTATTTTTGTTGGTGGTGGTCTTGGAAGTCTTTTTCGTTTTTTTATCAGTAATTTTTTTGAAACTTCGAAAGGTAATTTTCCTTGGTCTACTCTTATTGCAAATTTTTTTGGATGTCTACTTATTGGGATTCTCCTCGGGTGGGTTTTGAAGAATCAGACTGAACGCTCTGATCTTTATCTTTTTGCTGCTGTTGGTTTTTGTGGGGGTCTGACCACTTTCTCAACATTCAGTATGGAAAATATGCTTTTTCTAAAATCTGGTGATTATTATAATTTTATCACTTATTCCTTATTAAGCCTTATAGGAGGACTTCTTTTTATCGGATTAGGCCATTTGATCTTTAAATTTTCAACCTAAGCCTCTTTTTTTTGATTATTTCACAATTTATAGTATTATTTTTTTTTATACCCTAATTTTTAGGGGGTCAAATGTTATATTTGATAAAAATCAAAAACTATACCCATTAAATTCATGGGTTGCATTATCGTTATTTTAGTTTTGTCGCTTAACTAAATAAAATAACAATGAAAAAAATCAATTCTATCATCGCGCTTTCAGCTTTATTCTTAGCTTTAAGTCCAGCAGTTATCAATGCACAAGAAGAGGAAGACACCACTCCTGAATCAACTTTCAGTTTGAGCGGTACAGTAGACACCTACTTCAGATCTAGCTTCACTGAAGATCCAGTAGCTCCAGGAACTTCTTTTGCCAATCTCAATGGCTTTGCATTAGGTATGGCTAATTTTATCGTTTCTTATGAGGGAGAAAAGTCTGGTTTTGTTGCTGATGTTGTTTTTGGACCTAGGGGTTCAGATGCTGTATTTGGTTCCGTTGGAAACTCTTCTGAGCTTGTAAACCAATTATACGCTTACTACAACATTGCAGATGGCGTAACTGTAACCCTTGGAAACTTCAATACATTTCTTGGATACGAAGTTATTTCACCCGCTGCTAATTTCAACTATTCTACGTCGTACATGTTTTCTTATGGACCTTTTTCACACACAGGGATGAAATTAGATTTTTCAGTATCTGATGATGTATCTATCATGGTGGGTGTTTTCAACCAAACAGATCAAACAGAAGCAAACTATGATCGCTATACTGCTTTTGGTGCTCAATTAGGACTTTACGGGCAATATATTAATCTTCTAGCAGGTGAAGATTATACTCAAATTGATTTTACAGGTGGATTTGATTTAAGTGATAGCTTTTTCTTAGGAATCAATGCTACTTCAGCTTCCTTGGCTGGTGAAACTGGTTTTGCTGGTGTTGCTCTATACCCACAACTAACTGCTACTGACAGTTTCGCTATTGGTTTACGTGGAGAATTTTTTTCAGAAACAGATGGTTTCGGAGCGTTAGTGTCTGATGGGGATGCAGATAATTTTTCTCTTACATTAACTGGAAGTTTTACCTCAGGAAACTTCATGTTCAAGCCTGAATTTAGAATAGATAGCGCATCATCTGAAATATTTGCTATCTCTCCTACAGAAACATCTGACAACCTTGCATCATTTGTTATGGCAATGATCTATTCGTTTTAATTTAAAACCAAGAAAATATGTTTTTAAAGACTCTATTTATTAACCCTTTACTTACAATCCAAGATACTGCAGCCGTTGAAGGTGATATGGGTATGCTTTGGATGTTACTTTCTGGAATATTAGTCTTCTTCATGCAAGCTGGATTTACCCTTGTTGAATCAGGAATGACGAGTTCTAAGAATGCCGTAAATATTGCAATGAAAAATCTTTTGGACATTTGTGTTGGATCTCTAACCTACTGGTTAGTAGGTTATTCACTAATGTATGGAGACACTACAAACGGATGGTTTTTCTGGGGCGGTTTATTCCAAGGAGAAGGAGCTGATTTATTCTTCCAAACAATGTTTGCCGCAACTGCAGCTACTATAGTTTCAGGAGCTATTGCTGGGAGAACCAAATTTGAAACTTATGCTATTTTCACCCTTGTGATGACAGCAGTCATTTACCCGATTGCTGGAGGTTGGCAATGGCAAGGATCTGGATGGTTAACCAATTTAGGCTTCATCGATTTTGCAGGATCTTCAATTGTACATGGAGTTGGAGGATTTGCTGCATTGGTAGCCGCTTACATGGTAGGCCCTAGAATTGGTAAATATGTGAATGGTGAAACTATTCCTATGCCAGGTCACAACCAAATAATCGCAACACTTGGAGTTTTTATTCTATGGTTAGGGTGGTTTGGATTCAACGGAGGATCACAATTAGCTTGGGGTGGGGATGATGCAGTAGGGGCTTCTACAGTAGTCCTTGTTACGAACTTAGCTGCTGCTGCTGGTGCTCTTGGGGCTCTAATAACCTCTTGGTTTTATCTGAAAAAATCAAACTTATCAATGTCATTAAATGGCGCCTTAGCCGGATTAGTTAGTATTACCGCCGGATGTGGAAACATGACTGCAGGTGGAGCTGTAATGGCCGGACTTATAGGAGGTATTATCGTTGTATTTTCAATTGAGTTTATTGAGAAAAAACTTAAAATTGACGATGCGATTGGTGCTGTATCAGTTCATGGTGTTGCCGGTTTTTGGGGAACAATTGTGATTGGACTATGGGGTGTTGATGGCGATACTGGTATAGGATTGTTTAACGGTGGAGGAGCAAGTCAATTTGTTGCACAGCTTACAGGTGCAGTGGCCTATATGGTGTGGGCAATCGTACTTTCCTTAGTGGTATTTTCAATACTGAAATATACCATCGGTCTTCGAGTTACAGAAGAAGAAGAAATTAGAGGATTAGATATCTCAGAACATGGATCTATAGCCTATCCTGGGAAGAGAGACAGAGAATAATAAAAATAGTTATTACAATAAACCCTCGCTAGCGTGAGGGTTTTGTAGTATCCAGGCTATAAAACTTAAACAAAAACTAAAATTAATCAGAATGAAAAAAATCGAAGCAATCATTAGAAAATCAAAATTCGAACTAGTCAAAGAAGCACTTCATAATGTTGAGGTGAATTTTTTCAGTTACTGGGATGTAACTGGTGTTGGAAATGAAAAGGAAGGACATGTATACAGAGGTATTTCCTATAGTACTACTGAAATTCAAAGACGTTACTTATCAATTGTAGTTAATGATGATTTTGTTCAAACCACGGTTGATGCTATTGTAAAATCTGCTGCTACAGATAAAGTGGGAGATGGTAAAATATTTATCCTCCCTGTCGAAGAAGCTTACCGAATTCGAACGGGAGAAAAAGGCGGAAAATCACTTAACTAAAACTAAATTAAAAACAAAAATTATGGAAAGTACTGCTTTATTTACAGCAAACAATGTATGGATGATGATCTGTACAGCACTGGTGTTTTTTATGCACTTAGGGTTCTCTTTTCTTGAAATTGGACTTACAAGGCAGAAAAATGCTGTCAATATTTTATTTAAAAACTTTTTTGTCATCACCTCTGGACTTTTACTTTATTGTATTGGAGGATTCAACTTAATGTATCCAGGGTTTGAAGAAGGAGCTATGGGTATTCTCAAGTTTGCAGGCTTTGGCATCACAGCCCCTGAAGGTGGAATGACTGCGGAATATGCAAGTGGAGGATATACTTGGTGGACAGATTTTCTTTTTCAAGGAATGTTTGCTGCTACTGCTGCCACTATAGTGTCTGGAGCTGTGGCAGAAAGAGTGAAATTAAATAGTTTTATGATTTTTTCTATCATTTACGTAGGTTTAGTCTATCCCATTATCGGCTCTTGGAAATGGGGTGGTGGATTTTTAGACCAATGGGGTTTTTATGACTTTGCTGGCTCTACACTGGTTCACTCAGTCGGAGGCTGGGCTGCTCTTATTGCAGTTTATCTTCTTGGTGCTCGTATAGGAAAGTTTGGGAAAGACGGAAAACCAAATGCAATTCCTGGTCACAATATCCCACTAGCCGCAGCAGGGGTGCTGATCCTGTGGTTAGGATGGTTCGGTTTTAACGGAGGATCAGTGCTTTCTGCTGACCCAGAACTAACTTCTCTTACCCTAGTTACAACTTGTTTAGCTGCTGCTGCTGGAGGTGTTTCCGCAGCACTCTTTTCTAATCTATTGTACAAAAATTTTGACCTTACTATGTTTATGAATGGCGTTTTAGGAGGACTTGTAGGAATCACCGCTGGCGCAGATCAAATGAGTCCAACAGACGCCATTTTTATTGGAATTATTGCAGGAGTGATCATTGTTTTAGGTATTTCACTCATCGATAAGCTTAAACTGGACGATCCTGTTGGAGCAATTGCAGTTCATCTTATCTGTGGAATATGGGGAACCCTTGCTGTAGGAATTTTTGGTGCTATGGCAAGCTTTAATCAATTCATTATTCAATTAATTGGTGTTGGAATTGTTGGTGCTTTTTCATGTATCACAGCCTTTATTATTCTGTTCGCCATAAAAAAGACTATGGGACTTCGAGTTGAAGCTGACGAGGAACTTAAGGGATTAGATTTAATGGAGCACAGGATGGATGCTTATTCTGATTTTCGCTTAAATCAGCATTAATAGTAATGGTGAAACATAAAATCAAAGAAGATTAATTTCGAAACCTCCTGATCAAGTCAGGGGGTTTTTTTTATATTTAGGTAAAATTTTACACATGCGAAAATTATTTTACATCATCATATTCAACTGCTTTTTGTTAAGCAACGCTCAAGAAACCATCAATAACGTTGCAGAAGGTCCCTTTTCACAATTGATTATTCGTGGTGCAATGTTAATCAATGGAAACGGTGCTCCACCCATTGGACCTGTCGACATTACCGTTGAAAAAAATAAAATTGTAGAAATAAAAGTGGTAGGATATCCCGGAGTTGAAATCAATCAATCAAAAAGGCCAAAGGTAAAATCTGGGGGGAAAGAAATTGATGCTCATGGGCAATATATTCTTCCTGGTTTTGTAGACATGCATGGGCATATTGGAGGAGTAGCCCAAGGGGCAGATTGGGAATATGTTTTTCGTCTATGGCTAGCCCATGGAGTAACTACGGTTAGAGAACCCAGCGGAAGAGGAATTGACTATGCCGTAAATCTCAAAAAACAAAGTGCTAAAAATGAAATAATTGCCCCTAGAATCCTTGCCTATACTGGCTTTGGACAAGGAAGTGAAAAACCTATAAGCACCCCAGAGCAAGCTCGAGAATGGGTGCGAGAAAATCAAAAAAACGGAGCTGACGGAATAAAGTTTTTTGGAGCTGAACCCCAAATAATGAAAGCTGCTCTTGATGAAAACAAAAAAATTGGATTACGATCTGCCTGTCATCATGCACAACTGAGTGTTGCGCGATGGAATGTACTTCATTCGGCCAGAGCAGGATTGACTTCAATGGAACATTGGTATGGACTCCCCGAAGCGCTTTTTAATGACCGAACTGTTCAAAACTATCCGCTTGACTACAATTACCAAAATGAACAACATCGTTT
>JAQWHT010000044.1 GCA_029249225.1 Flavobacteriaceae bacterium | reverse complement strand
AACAAAAAAGTCAGGAAATAGGAAAAATATATATGGTTAAATTTATGATAGAGTATTAAATAAGTAGTATTAAATAGAAAAAGAAATAAATTAAGATTTCGAGAAGAGACTATTAGTGTTTCAGGTTGATTGCCTGCGTAGGTGAAGCTTAAAAGCCCCCAAATCAAAAACCCATAAAAAAAAATGATTATCGGATTTGAAAATAGTGCCCCTAATATTTTTTTATCGTACCCTTTAAGTACTAAAGCTAATCCAAGAAAATTTAAAAGAGAAAAATTAAGCCATTGCCCTCCTATTATGTCCACACCGTCATATGTTGGAAGTATCCATATCGTAAGACATAAACCAATGTAAAGAACAGCTAAATTTTTTTTTGTAATAAATTCAATCATAAAATATAGAATAAAAAAAACCTCCCCTTTCGGGGAGGTCAATATATTAAAACTAATTTAAATGATTAGACTAAATAATTAGTCTACCCAAGGTAAATAGTTTGTTGTAGAAGCTGCTGCTCCTGCTGTTCCAGCATCGGCATCTAAAGCAGTAGTTACATCAGAAAAAGCTTCGTCTTCAAACACATTTGTTGAAGCCGCAGCAGTATAAGTTCCTGTAACTGATAGCATTGTTGCACCAGTAGAGCCTGTAAAGGTAGTTGCTCCTGCACCAATAGTATCTCCTTCTAAACCTGCAGTATTAGATTCGATTGTAACGATTACATTGGTTGAAGCCGTTTTATCATCAGAAGACCCTCTAAGGAATCCAATCTTATGACCAAGAACAGGTATTGTTGAAGTGTCAGAACCAGTAGTTACAATAGTTGCTACTGTACCACTGTCTGCTCTACTTCCTGCAGCTGGTTTAGCTGATACTGTTATAACAGCTCCAAGTGAAGCAACAGTATAGAGAGTGCTAGTTGCAGTTGTTGAAGTAGCGGTATTCCACGCTGTAACCATCGCAGCTGCAATTGTTCCAAGATTTGAACCAGCAGCAGCTCCTACAGTAGATGTTACAGTAAGTCCGTCAATTGTAAGGCCAAATACATCATCAGCCGCTAAAACGGTATTAGATACTGTTGCTGCACTTCCTACTCCAGTGGCAGAATCGTTATCTGCAAATAATTCGATATCTACAGAAGAAGAACCTCCTACATAAGCATTAAGAGTTACCCCTACAGCTGTAGCAGTCGCTTTTGCGTTGTCTGTTAAAATATCATTAATAACTGCTAAAGCTGGATTAGTATTCATTACTGAAGCATCAGTATTAGTAGAAGTTGTCATGTCAATAATAGTTGTATCAACTCCGTTTGCAGGATTTGAATGAACTAATTTGAGTTTTGCACCACCTACAGTTGTAAGATCAAATTCTTGAGCAATCTTAGATTTAGCTGCAGTAACTACACCTGTAGCTGCTCCTGCTGCTGTTACATTAACTATTTCCCAGTTTAATACGTCTGATTCTGTTCCATCTGTATCAGTAGCACTAGTAAAAGTTGTTAATTCAACCTCATCAATTTTTACTACCACTCCAGAAGTACCTGGTGCAGCAATAGCTTTTAGAAGAAAAGGTTTTAAAGTTGATATACCAGACTCATCAGAAACTGATCCAGTTAAGTCACTTGTTGTAGTGTCAGAAGCAGAATAAGAGTTAACCACTGTAGCTTCAAAAGCATTAGTGTTTATTGCTACATTAGCTGTAGTTCCTATTGCATCAGTTCCAGTAAAGTCAACTGCAGCTAGTTTAGCGTTATCAGTAACTGTTAATGAACCTAACGTATTATAAGAAGAAGTTAATTTTTCAAGATCTGAATTATTTGTTACAGATAAAGAAGCTGAAGTAGCAGCAGCAGCATTAATTTTTGCTGTTTGCAATGCAGTAGTAACGGTTAACGTTTCTAAGTCACCATTTGTATTAACATCAATTGATTTAGCTTTTCCAGCTAACTCCGCAGAAGCTAAGTTAGATGCACCTGTAATAGTAAGGGCATCAACATTTGCAGTAAAAGTTAGAGTTTCTAAATCAGTATTTCCAGAGATGGTAACATCACCTAAAGTACCGTCAACAATTAATGTTGAAAGTGCTGTTTGATCTGTAGTATCTAAAACAGGATATGTAGTTGCAGCAACTGTTCTAGTTGGCAAAGCACCAATAACATGAAGATACTCTAATTTATTTTTATTTGCGTCACCTATAGTTAATGTACCTGTGTAATTAGGAATTACAGCTTTGGTAACATTTGTAATTGTAATATCTCCATCAAAATCAGCTCCACCTGTTACAGCAGCAATATCAGTAGCTGTAATAGATCCTTGAGTTATTTTAGAGAAATCTAACGATGCAGCTCCAGTGATATCTAGGGCTAATGATGACTCAAGTCCGTTAGCATCCGTAGAAGTAAGGTTATCAATCAAAATTGTAGAATCATCATCACCTAAGAGTGTTAAATTAGCTCCATAACGAGTAAGTGCTGTTAGGTGGATGTTTGTCGCTTTAGCAAAACTAATTGTGTGAGTCGCAGTACCTGTTTGTATTGAAGTAACAGTGGTTAAAGCTTCAAGATTTACAACAGTCACTTTAGCTGCACTTGATGTACCTAAAGTAATCGCTCCAGCTGAAGTTAAACCAGCAAAGCTATAAGGTCCTGCTTGATCTACACTTAGATCAGCTGTACCAACAATATTGTCAAATGTTAATGCAGTAACTGCAGAAGTAGTTGCAGAAAATCCAAAATCACCAACTACAGTTCCAATATTATCTACAACAGCTTGTGCTTTTGTTGCGTCCATTAAAGGACTAAGAGTCATGGAAACGGTTCCGTTAATAATTGCTAATTTTTCTCCTAGAGTTTCAGCAAAAGCTAAAGTAGCTGGACTATTAATTGTCAAATTTCCAGTATAAAAATTAGAATTTGTAAGAAGTTCATCCAAGTCAGTCTGAGCAGTTTCAACTGCATCAGAAATTGCAGCAACTTCGTCAGAAGAAGCAACGTTTGCAACAGCAGCCTCAATAGCTTCAACGTCTGCTGTAATATCAGCAAGACCATCAGCTACAGCTGTGTCAATTTGAGAACCTAACCCATTTACAGTAGTCGCTAAAGAAGAAACTGTACCTGCAAGGCTAGTAAGATCACTCTGAACCTGAGACAAACCAGCTACTGAAGCAGTTAATGCTGCAATGTCGCTGTTAAGTTTTTCAAATTGATCGTCATAATCCTGACATCCTACTACAAGTAGCGAAGCTGCCAAAATTGATAATAAACCTTTTTTCATTTGATAAAAATTTAATTAATTAAAAATGTTTGTGTGCATCAGTGCACGGGTGAGTGATTGCAAGTTTCGTGCCAAACTAAATTTTTTGTTAAAAAAAGTGGTGGCGAATAAAGTTTTAAATATAACCATTTCATTTATAAGTATTTGTGAATTTAAGGTGGTCTGGACTTATTCACAAATTTTGCTTTAATATGCAATGCTGGACTCGAGAAGCATCAAATTTATAACCGAATAATTCCTAAATTTACACTAAAACAGACTTTCATGAAAAAAATCATTCTCCTTTGCTTAGCTCTTTTACTTTTCGGGTGTGAAGAAAAAACAACGCCTTCAAAAACCGAATTACTCCAAAAGGCACAACTCATCCATCTAAAATCGGTTACCCTAGACACCCATGACGATATAAATGTTCAAAATTTTACAGATAGCATAAATTATACCATGGATACCGAAACCCAAGTCAATTTACCGAAAATGGAACGTGGAGGATTAGACGTTGCTTGGTTCATTGTTTATACTGGACAGGGTGAACTAACTGCTGAGGACTATGAAAAAGCTGCGGCCAATGCACAATCAAAGTTCGATGCCATTCATAGGTTGGTTAATCAATATGCACCAAAAAATATTGGACTTGCAAGATCTAGTACTGATGTAGACACCCTGAGAATGATGGGAAAAAAAGTAGCGATGATTGGAGTAGAAAACGCCTACCCCATTGGAGAAAACTTAAACGAGGTGAAACGATATTATGATTTAGGAGCGCGTTACATGTCTTTAGCGCATAACGGGCACAACCAATTTTCAGATTCCAATACAGGAGAGTTTGATCAAACCGCTAAACACGACGGAATAAGTGAATTGGGGAAAAAAGTAATTGATTCGATGAACTATTACGGGATGATGGTTGACATTTCTCACCCTTCTAAGGAAGCAATTCGACAAACCATAGCACATTCTAAAGCGCCAATAATTGCTTCACACTCTGGGGTTAGAGCATTATCAGACCATCCGAGAAACCTAGACGACGAGCAACTGGAATGGGTCAAAGAAAATGGAGGTGTTGTTCAAGCTGTAGCTTTGGCCCTTTTTGTAAACAAAGAAAAACATGAAAAATACCAGTCAGCTGTTGATTCTATTTATCAATTTACTGCCGAAAAATTAAATGTGGAATATTTTAATAGAAGACAACTTTACGGACTCTCTGAAGAAAAGCGTATCGCTTACCAAGAAACGTGGGATGCAATCCAAAAAGAAGCTGTAACTGGACTAGAAAAAGCCAAGGCTAAATTTCCAGCTGTAAACGTTGCTGATTTTGTAGATCATATTGATTACATCAAAAATAAAATTGGTGTCAATCATGTAGGTATTAGCTCAGATTTTGACGGAGGAGGGGGAATTGAGGGCTGGCAAGATGCTTCTGAAACCTTTAATGTAACCCTGGAGTTAGTTAAAAGAGGGTACACTGAAAAGGAAATTGGAAAAATCTGGAGTGGAAATTTGTTAAGAGTTTTGGATGAAGTAGAAGCTACAGCAGAAAAAATTCAATTAAAATAAAAGAAGAAGATTTGTTTACCTCATCTTTTTTTGAAGCCATGTTAATAATTCGCTGATTCCTTGTCGTATTTCGGCTGTGGGTTTGGTAAAATGATTGACCATTATTGAAAAGGCATACCGTTCACCTTTGGCACTTACCCAAAAGCCTGACAAGTTGTGATTATGGCGTAGAGTTCCTGTTTTGGCAAAGACCTCTTTTAACTCTGGGTAGGCTTTAAGAGTTCCCGAAACACCACTTTGGGGGAAAAGGTCTTGAATTGTTTCCCAAGAAAGTTCCTGCTCAATTTTTTGAAGTACGGCCACTAAAGTTCTGGGTGTTACCATATTGTATCGGGAAACCCCAGAGCCGTCGACCCATTCTAGCGGATCAGGAAGCCATGAACTCCAACGCTTTTGAAGACTGTCTATAGCCGCTTCAGGAGTAAAAACACCTTTTTGACGGTTGGCTATCATCAATAAAAGTGCTTCTGCAATTCCATTATCACTGTCATGAAGAAGAGCTTTATAGAGTAGGGTTTCGTTAGCTGTATAAAATGGTTCCCACACTAAAGAATCTTTTTGTTTGACCAATGAAATCTTTGATTTTGTGGCGCCTTCTAAAAGCTTAACAAACAAAGTGTCATTTGGAATAAAAGGCCGGTAAAGGGTATCCTTTTCCTTCCAATTTTGGGGGTTGTATTTAAATTTATTAATAAATCGATAACGTTCTAAATTACTGACTGTACTGTCTTTAACAGAAGGTAAAGGGGGTACTAATTTTACCTTAGAGGCTCCAAATACTCCGCGGATAGTATTCCCATAAATTGGGAAAACGCTACTTGGGGCTGCAAAGTAATACTTATAATCATCCCAGGCCCAGCCCGACCCCATGGGTTTAGGTTTGGTGGTTGGAAGATGGTATATCCATTTAGGAAAGTCTTTAATAAATTGAACTAGAGTGCTGTCAGGATAAAAAGGATGAAATAAAAGGGGATATCCAGTAGACTTAAAATGAGCTTGACCTTGCTTATCTATAGCAAATTCTAGGGCAGGAAGATTTGAAAAAGTCTGAGTGCTGGCTAGAAAAGTTAACAGTTTAGTGTTTGAAGCAGGGGTCATATATTTATTCCCATTCAAATCGGCAATTATCTTTTTTGAATTTAAATCTTCAATATATATCCCAATAAATGTGTTTGATAATTGTGGTTTTGTTTTAATAAATCGTGTAAGCTTTTTTTCATTAATCGCTTGACCAAGTAAAAATTTTACTTGAAAAAGCATCACACATAAAAAAAACAATCTCATATTATAAATTTACTAAATCTCTTTATTTAAGGCTTATAACTATTCTAATTAAAAGATTTATAAAGTAAATCTAGTTCCAAAGAAAAAATTACGGCCTGGGGCTGGTTCATAAAATCTTCCTCCAAATGCGTTTAAACGAATATTATCAAAGTAGGTTGTGTTCAACAGATTGTTTATTCCTGCAAAAAAATCAAATTCAGACCAAGATAGACTGACTGTTTTTTGTACTTGAAACTGAACTTTTTGAAAGTTTTTTATTTCTACACTATTAGTATTATCGGCATAAAAGCTTCCTATATGTTCTCCAGAAAGTACCCATTTCCAATCGGCTTGGGAAGTGTAATCTAATTGGAAGAAAAGTTGACTGTTTGGGATTCCAGGAAGGCTTTTACCGTCTAAACCATCTGCTTCATTTTCTTGATCAAATTGATATTGTGCTTGAGTGAGGCTAGCTTGAAAGGCCCATTGATTCCATTGTAGAGTTGCTGCTAATTCCAGTCCGTATCGTATTGTTGCTCCCACATTTCGATAAAATGAGCGCCCTGGAAAGTCCTCTAGTTCATAGGGCAGAATTTCATTCGAACTTTGAATATAAAAGGACGTAGCTTCAAAATACGCCAAAGCGGTTTGGCATTTCCAGCCCAATTCATAATTGATTGCTTTCGAGGGATTTAGATCTAAATTTAGCCCTTCTTCACCAGAAGGGTTTGCTGAAAGTTCTGACAACGTTGGAGTTTCAAAACTAGTAGAAAAATTAACGAAAACGCGTTGATTTTTTGCAATGGCATAACTCAGCCCTATACTCGGGTTCAGTACTGTATATTCTTGATTCTCTGTGTCTGTATTTACTCCAAGGGTTTGATAATCATAGCGAAGCCCTGTTCTAATCAATACCTTCTCCCATTGCAACTCATCCAAAAGTGACACACCAAAATTTCCAAAGCGTTCTTCTTGTGAAAACACGCTATCCCCCTGATTCCCCTTCAAATTCAAAAACCGTTCTCTTTGGTCTCTTTGAGAACTATTTTCAATACCTAACTGCCATCGGTGGGTGAATTGCTCTTGAGTTTCTTTATACGTTAAACGTGTGCCTAAACCATAATAGTTTCGAAATAAATCGATAATTCCACCATTTTCAAAAGGGAGTTTCCCATAAAAATCTCGAAAGCTATAAAACGCATAACTGTCTAAATCCCAATGCGAACCCCATTGTTGCTCCCATCGAAATCCAATCTTAAACTGATCAATCTTTTCAAAGGTATTATACTCTACATTCCTCCCTCTTGCCTGCATAAAATCAACTTCTGTTTCTTCTAATTTTAAACCCCCAGGATCCTCAGCCTTAGGACTATTGGTGAAGTTCATTTGGAAGCTAACTCTAGAGCGGGAACTCAACTCATGCTTTATTTTAGCGTTAAAAATATTTTGTTCTAAACGACTAAATTTTCTAAAACCATCAGTAGTTGTTCGGTTTAAATGTACAAGAGCTGTTGTTTTCTTTCCTCCTATTTGGGTCGTTAGTTGATAATTTTGGTAGGCATATGATCCCATTGTGGCCCGAAATATTATCGTCTCCCCCTGCAAACTGTCCAAGGTGTTTAAATACACTACCCCACCTGCAGCATTCCCGTAAAGACTTGCAGACGGACCTCTTAAAACTTCCAATTGTCTCAGAATTCCCAAAGGAAGATTATCAACTTGCCCTTGCCCATCAGGAGTTGTCTCAGGAATTCCGTCTACAATAAGTTTAACTCCTCTAATTCCAAATGCAGCACGTGAACCGAAGCCCCGTATTGACAATCTTAGATCTTGAGCGTAATTATTCGAATTCAAAGAAAATAATCCTGGAACTGCTCTCAAATACTCTTGTAATGAGAGCTGTTGTTGAAATCCTTGTAGAGGAATCAAATTGAGTGAACTGATAGAACTGGGCATCTTAAAACGCGATGTTTTTAGTTTTGGAGCCTCCAGTGCAACTTCTTTAAGCGTTATAGTTGCGGTCTTAGAAGAGGTTTGAGCCAATAAAATGAGTGGAAACACAAGCAAGATGCCAAAGGCAAAGAGCTTCCAAATTCTGTCTCTTTGAGAGAAAATCTTTTGCTGCATTTTTTAAATTTGTGCTAAGATAACGAATATGTACCTCTCAGAACTCGAAGAACTTGTCGCTTACGCCATTTGTATTGCTATTGTTATTGGCTTTGGAGTATCCACATATGTGGAAATTAAAAATACGATTCGTGAAGAAAAACAAAAGCATCGAGAACAAAAAGAGAATGAGGAGAAAATTAGAACACTAATCAGTTATTTCAACACTAAGAAAAAACTTATTGATAATGTCGCGAAGTTCAATAAAGCTATGAAAGACGGGAAAACCGAAAAATAACTTTACATTTGTACCTACAACAGTTGTTTAAAGAATCCTGAAAAATGAAAAAAATATTTCATAGTGCTGGTTCACGAGGAGAAGCTAATCATGGTTGGCTGCACGCCAAGCATTCGTTTAGTTTTGCTAATTTTTACAATCCAGAACGCATACAGTTTGGCGTTTTAAGAGTACTTAATGACGACATAATTGCTCCTGGAATGGGGTTTGGAACGCATCCCCATGATAATATGGAAATTATAACAATCCCACTCCAAGGTGCTTTAGAGCACAAAGACAGCATGGACAATATTGGAGTTATAGAAGCAGATGAAATTCAGGTCATGAGCGCAGGAACTGGGATTTACCACAGCGAATACAATAAAAATAAAGATCAATCATTAAAATTATTACAGCTTTGGGTTTTTCCACATACACAAAATGTTACCCCTCGCTACGACCAAAAAAACATCAAAGAGTTGAAAACGCTCAATTCTTTCTATCCTGTAGTCACTCCTGACCCTGAAGGTCCTGGAATGTGGATTCACCAAGATGCATGGTTTCATTTGGGAGAGTTTGATCAAGAAACTCATATTAAATACAGTATTCATAAGCCAGGAAATGGAATATATGTTTTTATGATTGAGGGTGATGCAAGTGTTTCAGACCAACCTTTAAGCAAACGAGACGCACTAGGTCTTTGGGAAACAGAATCCCTTTCAATCACTGCTAAAAAAAATTCAAGAATCCTTCTTTTAGAGGTCCCAATGCAACAATAATGAAAAACAATAACCCTTCCGCTCAATCCCTTTTAGCTCTTCTTGAGAAAAAAATCTCAGAGGGAGACTTCAATGATAGTGTACATAAAATCAAACTAATGACTGCGCGAGATGTAATCAAAAAAATTCTCCAAACCGAATTATAATTCTGATCGAAGTTTTTATTGATACGCCCTGAAATAATCGATAATATTCTCTCTTGGAAATTCAAGGTTCAATTCAATACTTCCACCAAAATTCCCCATGATTTCCATATTAAGAATCAAGAAAAAAACATTTGCTCAAAGACCATGTTTCATAGTTTGCAAATGTTGAAAAATAGAAATAAACCAACTTCTCGATATAAAATTTTGGTAAGGTCATGCGCCTGAGGGTACTTTTATTATTGCCTAAAACCTTAGTTTTTAAATTCCTGTTTCCCTTTTCTGATAATCCTTGCTGAAGGTATATCCATTATTTAAACCGTGGTTGGTTTCTGTAAAAACTTGTCTTTTATTGTCTCCCCTATTGCAAAGTTTTGGGCATCCATAACCCAATTCAAAAGTCCAGTTATCCAAGTTGAGCTCGCTTCCTTCAAATTCGTCTGAATAAACTAATTCTAGTGAGTTTTCAATTTCGGATTAATTATTTCTGGATGGAAAAGTAATATCTATAATGATCGACGCTGATAGTTCTCCCACATTATTGAAACTAATTATAATGAAAAAAAGAAAAAAGCTTATGCGCATTATTCATAGATCAAAATGAATTTTAAGGTAAGTGTTTTACTATATTTAGGCATAATATTTTATCATGGATTTAATTCCCAATTCTGGGTTTACCCTTATGTCACTTGTTAGGGGCTTTGTAGGGATGCTTTCTCTTCTTTTTATAGCCTATTTGTTTAGTGTGGATAGAAAACAAATTGCATGGAAAACAGTGGGGCTTGGCTTACTTACCCAAGTGATCATTGCAATTGGCGTCTTGAAAGTAGACTGGGTCAAAAGTTTGTTTGAAGGATTAGGGGGCTTTTTTATCAATGTACTTGAATACACTGGTGAAGGAGCTAAAATGTTATTAGGTCAGTTTGGTGACGTGGATCAATACGGTTTTATTTTTGTGTTTCAAGCCCTGCCAGTGATCATTTTCTTTTCTGCACTGAGTTCCATTCTATACTACTTCGGTATCATTCAAAAAGTAGTTGGATTCTTGGCTTGGGGTCTGACAAAACTTTTTAAAATTTCCGGTACTGAAAGTCTTTCTGTTGCAGGAAACATTTTTTTAGGTCAAACGGAAGCACCTCTAATGATAAAAGCCTACCTAGAGAAAATGAACCGTTCTGAGATTTTCTTAGTCATGGTAGGTGGAATGGCAACTGTTGCGGGGAGTGTCTTAGGGGCCTATATCGGTTTTTTGGGTGGGAATGATCCTGTTCAACGATTAGAATTTGCAAAAAGTTTATTAGCCGCATCAGTTATGGCTGCCCCTGGAGCAGTCGTTATTGCCAAAATTATCTATCCTCAAACAGATGATATTCAAACAGATATTCAAGTTTCTCGCGATAAAATTGGATCAAATTTTCTTTCTGCTATATCGATTGGGACTAATGAAGGCGTTAAAATGGCTGTAAATGTGGGTGCAATGCTCTTGGTTTTTATTGCCCTTATTGCAATGCTGAGTGGAGTACTTGCAAGCTTTGGAGAATTCATAGGGCTCAATGCCTGGATTTCAGAACATACTCTTTATAAAACTTTTTCAATTGAATTCATATTAGGCTACCTTTTTGCTCCACTTATGTGGCTTATTGGTATTGCAAAAGAAGATATGGCACTTATGGGTCAACTTATAGGGATTAAACTTGTTGCTAGTGAATTTGTGGGGTATACCCAATTGGTTGATTTAAAAAACAGTAGTAGTGCTATTCACCTTACTTATCAAAAGTCAGTAGTCATGGCGACCTATATGCTTTGTGGCTTTGCAAATTTTGCCTCCATCGGAATACAAGTTGGAGGTATCGGAATCATTGCCCCTAAAATTCGAAAGACTCTCACCGAACTTGGGTTTAAAGCAATGATTGCGGGCACATTAGTTTCGCTTATGTCCGCGACAATCGCTGGAATTATTTTAGGATAACTACAGTATCCGAACACGTATTTTTTTCCATGTTTTTACAAGGAAAAAAGCAGAGACTAAAGCAATTCCAAATAATGGAAATGCAAATTGGTAGTCTCCATAAATAAAGTAGCCAGTAGCAAACATAATACTATAAATTAACAAACAGCCTAGTAACATTGCCACAATTCCAGAAGGAACGGTCCATCCTTTTTCCCCTTTAGTTAGGTCAATTTCATCTTTTTGGGCGTCGTCAATTACCTTTTTCCATCCAGGGCCTCCAGGTTGTATTTTAGTGTAAAAAGACCGTAAAACTTCTTTACTCTCTGAAGGAGTAAAATAAGTTGTAAGAAGCCAAATTGATGTAGTCACAAATACCACAAAAGGAAATTCTGCCCAGGGTGGAAAAACGCCTTCTATCCCAAATAACGCTTCTTTTATTCCAAAAGAAGGAATTGCAAGAAGTAGGGATATTAAGCCCGAAACGACCATGGCTGCAATTTCACTCCAAGCATTAATCCGCCACCAAAACCATCTGAGTATAAAAATTAAACCTGTTCCTGCTCCAAACACTAGCAAGAGATTAAACAATTGCATTGCGTTCTGAAGTAATAAAGCTAATAAGGTACTTAATACCATCAATAAAACTGTTGATAAACGGCCTACTGCCACGAGTCTTTTTTGGGAGGCCTCAGGGTTAATTTGCCGTTTATAAAAATCATAAACGATATAGGAAGAACCCCAATTTAATTGAGTTGAGATCGTACTCATATAAGCTGAAATTAAAGAGGCTAAAACCAGTCCCAAAAGCCCTGTAGGAAGTTTTGTTAGCATGGCAGGGTATGCTAAATCGTGGCCCAATTTATCTGCTGTAATTTTTGGAAATGCAGCTTGGATACTTTCTAAATCGGGAAATACAACAAGGGAAGCTAATGCGACTAGTATCCAAGGCCACGGTCTTAATGCGTAATGCATGATATTAAAGAAAAAAGTTGCTCCGATAGCATGATTTTCATCTTTTGCAGCAAGCATCCTTTGGGCAATATACCCCCCTCCACCGGGTTCCGCACCTGGATACCACGAACTCCACCATTGTACAGCTAATGGAATAATCAGTAAGGTAATTAGCGCTTCTCTATTTCCAAAATTGGGGAGAATTGAGATTTTATCTACCACATTTTCATGAGTAAGTAAAGCTTGCATACCCCCTACCTCTGGAAGGTTTACAAGATAATAGGCTGCGCCAATAGCACCTCCCATAGCGACAAAAAATAAAATAACATCTGTGTAAACAACACCTTTAAAACCGCCTATAGCACTGAACGTTACCGTGACTAAGCCTGCTGTAATTACAGTCTCCCACGGCTCTAAGCCAAGCATTATTCCACCAATTTTAATGGCTGCAAGAGTGACTGCAGACATCGTAATAACGTTGAAAATTATTCCCAAATAAATTGCTCTAAATTTTCTTAAAAAACTTGCTGGCTTTCCTCCATAACGAAGTTCATAGAATTCTAAATCAGTATTCACATTAGACTTTCTCCATAACTTGGCGTAAACGAAAACCGTTAGAAGACCAGTAATTAAAAAAGCCCACCAAACCCAGTTCCCGGAAACTCCATTAGTTCGAACGATGTCAGTCACTAGATTGGGTGTGTCCGTTGAAAAAGTGGTTGCTACCATGGAAAGACCTAAGAGCCACCATGGCATACTCCTGCCCGAGAGAAAGAATTCATTTGCACTCTGACCAGAGGATTTGGAAACATAAATTCCAATCCCTAAAGAAATCACAAAAAATAAAAAAATAATTAGCCAGTCAAGTATTGCTAATTCCATAAGTTTAAATTATTTGGTTGTTTTAAAGATAGCTAAAAAAGTGGTTTTACATTAAATAGTTGTTAAAAGCCTTGAGAATGAGGCGAATTCATCCTAGGTTTGTGTTGCTAGATCATTGCAATGAAGAATTTGTTTTCATTTACAGTCTGTTATTTTACCCTAGGAGTAAGCTTCCTTTTGGGTCAGATTGTAGGTGAAACTAATGAATCGAGTATTATACTCGCGCCTCCCCCCGAAAATAATAGCCCAAGCTTATTGGCTCCCAAAACGCAAAAAGAGTTTCTTTCAGAAGATTTTTTTAACCCAAAAATAGAATTTAAGGATCCTAAAAATGAACTGAACAATCCTCCACTAAATTTTGGGAAAGGCGAAGCGTTTCTAGACCCTGGTAAACGATATTTAAATCGCTTAAATCGTAGTCCAGAAAAAGAGAAAAATCCCAACCAATTTAAAGTAGACCAGTATTTAGGGGATTTTAGAAATAACGGTCGTTTTGTTCAAATTGCCGTTCGTGATCACGAATCTCCAGATGGAGATTTAATTCGTATCATGCTAAACGATAAAGAAGTTGTACCAAGGATCCTTCTTCAAGAACGCTTTAAAAGCATTTCTATTAACTTGGTCATGGGCTTCAACAAGATTGATTTTGTTGCCTTGAATCAGGGTGAATCAGGCCCCAATACCGCTGAAGTACGTGTTTTTGACGACGAGGGAAAACTTGTGGGATCTAACAGATGGAATCTCGCTACTGGAGTAAAGGCTACCTATATCATTGTCAAAGAAAAATAATACTATCCTTGGTAAACCTCTAGCATCCCTTTTATAAAGAGGTCTACTTCTTCAAGAGTTCCCGTACTAATTCTACACCAATCATAAAAAGGAGGAAAGGGTCGCCCGATTCGAACTCCTTTTGCTAACATCTCAGGACCTAACTTTCGAATATCTCTTTTGGAATGAAAAAAGATAAAGTTTGTATGCGACAAAACGTAATCCAATTTTAGATGATCAAGTAGCTTATAAATACGTTGTTTAGCTTCTTTATTTTGTGCTAATGAAAACCTATAAAATTCCTCATCCCGAAGCGCTTCTTTGGCAGCCTCTACGGCGAGAACATTGCTCATCGCAACAACATTTTTTCGTATTTTATTGGCAATCTCAGGCTTTGCTACCAGGTATCCAACTCGTAATCCTGCCATTCCATAAACTTTTGAAAATGTTTTTGAAACAATGACATTATCCCCTCGCTTTACAGCTTCAATCATACTTGGATAGTTTGGGGATTCGATAAAATCGTAATACGCCTCATCAGAAAATACAATTGCTTTTTTACTAGCGACATCACAAAAATCTACAAGCCTTTGAGCTGGAACCAATGTCCCTGTTGGATTATTCGGATTACACAAAAAGATCAGTTTGGTCTGATCTGATATTTGATTTTCAATTGCATCCAAATCATACCCTTTATCTTCTCCTACTGGTACCCAATTAACAGTTGCGCCCCATTGCTTTGCATAATCCATCATGGCTAAAAAAGTAGGCTGGCCAGAAATAATTTCTCCACCATTAGCTGCAAAAGTAATCCCAGCAATTTTTAAGCCCTCTGTTGAGCCTCCTGTAATAATTATTGATTCTGGAGATACGCTGTGTTTTTTTGCCAGCTGCTCTGCTAAACCGTCTGAGTAAGCATAAGGATAACGGCAGGCCTCTGAAAAAGAATTTACAATACGATCCTGAACTCTTTTCGAGGGACCGTATGGATTTTCGTTTGAACTCAATCTAACAATCGATTCTAATTTTCTTGGCTGAAATTTGTCTTTTTCTTGGGCTGTGAGTAATGTGGTAGGCGCCATCATTAAACCTCCTATCCCCATCGATGCTTTTAACCAATCTCTTCTTGACTGCATATTTTATGATTTTTATCGAAGTTACCTTTTTTTTTAATTAATTTTTGAAATTTAATAAGGGTTCTTTTTTTTTTTAAAAACTAAAAATTAATGCCTACTTTTCGAAATGTTCGAATGGGTATCATTCTTGGAAAAAATATTACAAAGTATGATCAGCCCCCTTGAGTGGGTCATGCTTTTTGCTGTTGTAGGTGGAGGAGTCTACCTAATGATTCAAAGTAAGGGAGTCCCACTTTTAAAACTTAAATCTGCCTTTGAATTACTTTTTAAAAAAGAGAAGTATAAAGGAATTTCAAGGTTTCAAGCGCTCTCAGCTGTACTTGCAGCAACAGTTGGACTGGGTAATATTTCTGGTGTTGCTATCGCTATTCATATGGGTGGCCCTGGGGTGCTTGTGTGGATGTGGCTTACTGCATTAATTGGGATGATAATCAAATTTTACTCTTGTACATTGGCCGTTCAGCTTAGAACGACTGAACAAGACGGTAGTCCTTTAGGCGGGCCAATGTTTTATATGCAATTAGGGATAAAAAAATGGGGGAAGTCACTTGCTATTTGGTTTTCTATTGCTGGTCTTTTTGGTGTTCTTCCTGCTTTTACTGCCAATCAACTCACCCAAACTTTTATTAATGTCATTGAACCTGATTCGTATGTAGCCTTGGGTGATTTTCAGTGGAAATTAATTATTGGGATAGTATTGTCATTAGTGAGTTCATTTGTCATTTTTGGTGGGCTAAAATCAATTGTAAAAGTAACCTCTAACTTAGTCCCTTTAATGGTTGTACTTTATTTTATGATGGGACTTTTTATCCTGATTTCAAACAGCCGGGCTATCCTCCCTACTTTTGAGCTTATTATTGAAAACGCTTTTGATTTTGAAACTGCTGTGACCGGAGGTTTTTGGGGACTTGTGATCTTAGGGGTTCGCAGAGCTGTTTTTTCTAACGAAAGTGGTGTTGGGAATGCACCCATGTACCACGGTCAATCACAAAGTTCAAAGGGTACTGACGAAGGGCTGGTAGCAATGCTTGGTCCGTTACTAGACACTGTTTTAGTTTGTACTGTTACAGGGCTAATCGTAATAATTAGTGGAGCTTATCAGCTCCCAAATCTCAATGGAATTGTACTAACCTTAGAAGCATTTAGAAGATTATTTTTTGGTTTTGGTGATCAGCTTTTACTACTTATGGTCTTTGTGTTTGGTGTATCTACCCTCTTTACCTATTCTTATTATGGAGTTAAATGTTTTGGTTTTCTTACACAGAATAAATGGGGAAAATATTACAACTACTTCTATATCGGTAGTATTGTTTTTTCAGCACTTGTTACTGTTGAAGTTGTAATAGGAATTATTGACCTCGCCTTTGCATTGATGTGCATTCCCAATATGATTGCAATGATTTATTTAGCAAAAAGAGTTAAGAATGAAATGCGAGAGCGGAATTGGCTAAACTGATTCCATTTTCCCTGATTTAATCCAAACTTGGTGGCCCGGGTAAAATTCTTGGAACATACTCCTCAATTTTTCTGTTCTTTTTAAAATCTTCCTTTACCGCTTCAACTAACTTGGGATTCTTATAAAAATCTGCCATGGTCATTGATAAAGCTTTTGATGCATAAACCATCCCTTTATGTCCTATAGACATTCCTGTACAGGCTACTACTGCCCAAGAATGCCACGGCCCTCCTTTAGAAGCAACAGTAGCAGACATCCGTACTGTAGGTACAACTTGACTTACATCTCCTACGTCAGTTGATCCGCCAGAGGCAGGAAGTGTTTCTTGCAGAGGAACTACTGACCCGTCTATACCGACCTGTGGTTTTCCCGTTTCTTTAAGAATTGTATTGGCATACGCTATTTCTTCTTCTGAGTAGGTAATTTCACCTAAAGTTTCCATGTTTTTTTGCATTATTTCAGCTCCTGTTCTGTTCACTAAAATCTCATAGATCCCTGAAATCAGTTTTGTTTCGTATTTAGTTCCTGTCATTAGTGCTGCCGCTTCAGCTATGTTTAATGCTCTTTCATACAATACGTTAACGTTCTCAACACTATTCCCTCGGAGGCGGGTCCAAATTTTTGCATAATCTGGAACTACATTAACAACATCACCTGCAGCTTCAATTTGGTAATGGATTCTTGAAGTGGGTAAAATATGCTCCCTGTAATAATTTAATCCTGTTGTATAAAGTTCCATTGCATCTACAGCGCTATTCCCATTCCATGGGTCTGCAGACGCATGTGAGGTATCTCCATAAAACATAACTCGATAATCTACCAGGGCTTTACTAGTTTCCGTTCCGGAAACATTCGTGTCTCCTGGGTGCCAGTCCATACAAACATCCAATTGATCAAAGACCCCTTCTCTGACCATCCAGACCTTCGCAAAAATTGTTTCCTCAGCAGGTGTCCCATAAAAAATAACTGTTCCCTTGAAGGTCCCTTTTTCAATCTGTTCCTTAATTGCTACTGCAGCACCTAGACTTGCGGTGCCAAAAAGGTTGTGTCCGCAACCGTGGCCTGCTGCACCTTCTATACGAGCTTCTTTAGTTGGTTGTCTCTTCTGAGATATTCCAGCGTTTGCATCAAATTCTCCCAATATTCCGATCACTGGTTTCCCCGAACCGTACTTTGCCATGAATGCAGTAGGAATATCAGCTACATTTTCCGTGACTTCAAAACCGTTTGCACGTGCATAATCCTTTAATAGTTTAGAAGAAATATGTTCTTCTAAGGACGTTTCTGCTGCTTCCCAAATGGCATCACTTATCTTTATAAGGTTCTTTTCTTGTGTTTCTATTGAAGCCTGAATTTCTTCTTTAATGGGTTTTAATTCTTCCTCATGAAGAGAAATAAGCTCTGAAAGAGAAGATTGTTGCCCGAATACGATTGATGTAAAGGCTAGTGATAAAAAGACACTAATATATTTGTTGATATTTTTCATTTTTTAAAAATTTTTTTTCTTTTGAGTTAGTAGAAATATTTCAAATACAAGGAAAAGTAATCCTCCTATCACATAAGGCCAATCAATAAAAGAAAGTTTATAATACATTAATATGACTACTAAACTACAAAGAATGGCACCAATTCCAAATATAATTTTTAGTACCCAACGTGATCTCATACATTTAGTTTGCTTTCAATTTACGCAATAGTATATAAACTTGCTTATTTTTGTTTATGCTACGATTTTATTTTTTAGGAATTTTTATTTTAATCGCAGCGATCTTAGCAAATTTTCTAGCAAGTACGTTAGGGCTAAAATCGTGGTATGACTTACTCAATGGATTGGCAGTTTCGAAGTCTTATTGGTCGGAAGTTAACTTTAAAGATGGGCTGTGGCTATTCCTTTTTTATCCTTTACTCTTAGGGTTAGGATCTTCATTTGGTAACCTAATTTACCTCAAACTTTTTTCATTATGACCAGTACCGTAAAATATTTAGGAGAACTTCGCACTGAAGCAATCCACTTATCTTCTTCTCAAAAATTAATCACTGATGCACCCGTTGACAACCAAGGAAAGGGGGAGGCCTTCTCCCCTACTGATACGGTAGCAACTGGTTTGGCTTCCTGCATTCTCACTATCTTAGGAATTAAATCAAACACTCTCGATGTTGACTTAAAAGACACTCGTGCTGAGGTGGTGAAAGTAATGGCTTCAAACCCAAGAAGAATTACTGAGATCAAAATTGATATCTCTTTTCCGCAAGCAGTAGATGCTAAAACAAAATTAATCCTAGAGCGAGCTGCGCTAAGTTGCCCAGTTGCCCAGTCTTTACATCCTGATCTAAAACAAAATATTAACTTTCATTGGCCAGATTAAACACTCTAAACATGAGAAGAATTATACTGTAAACCAATATCCCTACAGGGCCTAACATAAAAGTGAAAAGAAGGGGTAAAATTATGATTTTGTGAGAAATTTTTTTTTTCCTACTATGCCTAATTATCCACGTACCTACCCAAAAATCGAAAGCTAAATAATGGAGCCAGCCTGCTGCTGCTGATTCAGGAGTTGCCTTTCTAAATAAAGTTACAATTCCTTCTAAAGAGCTAAAATCAGCCTCCATTAAGCCTCCTGAAAGGATAATAAAATACACGTAAACGCTACTTAATCCAAGAGGAATCCAAGGATAAGAAATTAATGCTAAGGAAACTTTTTGTTTAGGAAATCCAATAATTCCTCCCCATGCAAGAAGTATAAGGCCATTGCAAAGATTAAAAAGTAAAGTTGTCATAAAAGTTTAGTTATTATTCTTTAAAGCAAAATACTCTTTTTAATTTAGTCTACATGTTGCTTTTTAAAGACATCAATGGTAGTCCAGTAGATCCTGTAAGTCACACTATAGGAGTTATTAAAAATTACCCTTATGTTGAAATTCACATTGGTACCGATTCTCAAAATATAAATAAGCAAAGTCGATACACAACAGTTATTGCCTATAAATTAGGTAGCAGAGGAGTACATTATATATTAAGCAAAAATAATATCAACATCATACGGGATATGTGGACACGTCTTTGGAAAGAGGCAGAAATGAGTGTAGATACTGCAGAGTGGTTAACTCGAAAAGTAAGTGTAAAAGTAGAAATTGACATGGATTACAATGGGGACGAAAAATTTAAATCGTATAAACTAATCTCAGCAGCGAAAGGATGGGCTAATTCTCTAGGATACAAAGTAAATGTAAAGCCAAATAATCAGATTGCAACCCGTGCAGCTGATTATCATTGTAGGTGATTAGCGAGTTCTAAAAACTTGTGTGAAATAAGCAATGCTGTCTTGTGTAAAAAAGACTCCAACGCCCAATTCTATATAATCTCCTATCATATTGGTGTAATGACCAGGAGAATTTTTCCACCCATCAACCACACATTCAGCAATGGCCTCTGCACTTCTGGTATCTCCACATCCTGAAACATTTTCAAACCAAGGTACATAACCTACGTTCTCAGCCAATCTAGAAAATCCATAGTCAAGGTCATCTGCCCGATTAGATGGAGACTTTCCCTCATGATCTATATGATCAAAAAAATCATGCTCAACCATATTCTTACTGTGGACTGTTGCAAGAACATCCATTTCATCATCCTGAATCAAATCTGACAAGCCTTGTGCGTTTCTAATGGCATTTGTCTTTGAGAGAATTTTTACTGCAATTGTTTCCCTCAAGGTTAAACTTTCAACAGACTCATCTTCATCTAATTCTTTTGAACAAGTAATAAAAATCAATGAAAATAATATTGACAACAAGGTGTTTAAACGCATGGTATTAATTTTCAATAAAAGTACACAATTTGTCTATCTTTATCGAATCCTAAAAAGGTCTTGTATGAGTTATATCATCATCGCCCCACCAGTACCTACTCAGAAATGGAAAGAAGAATTAGAAATAATTGCTCCAGAAATTCCATTAATAATTGGTCCGGAAACAGACCATCCAGAAGAGGTAATTTGCGCGATGGTTTGGAAGCAAGAACGTGGTATTTTAAACCGTTTTGAAAACTTAAAGTTGATTTTTTCCATGGGTGCTGGAGTTGATCACGTTCTTGCTGATGATACCATTCCAAAACATATTCCAATTTGTAGAGTTGTAGATCCGCAAATGGCTTTTTCAATGAGTAATTTTATTTTGATGGCTGTTCTTAATCACAATCGATCATTTTATGATTTTCAACAGGCCAGAGAGAAAAGTCACTGGGCTCAATTTGAATTTGAGGAGCGCTCTTTAAAAATTGGTGTTTTAGGCACTGGGTTTTTAGGAATGGATATTGCTAAAAAACTTCATGCTCTTGGGTTTTCAGTATCTGGATATAGTAATTCTCATAAAGATACCCCGTTCCCTTCCTATGCTGGAGATCAAATTGATACTTTTCTTTCCAAAATAAATGTACTGATCTGTTTGGTTCCTTACACCCCAAAAACTCAAGGTTTACTAAACTATAATCTCTTTAAAAAATTCTCAGAACCTACCTATTTGATTAATGTTTCTCGAGGATCTGTTCACGTTGAAAAAGATATTTTAACAGCGTTAGATGAAGGTATTTTAAGTGGCGCTTTTTTAGATGTTTTTGAGCATGAGCCACTTCCTAGTAATAGTCCCTTGTGGAAACATCCTTTGGTGCAAATTACACCTCATATTGCAAGTTTAACCTATCCCAAAGAAAGTGTCCTTCAAATGATGGATTGTTTAGAAAAAATTGAAAAAGACCTCCCTTTAACCCAAGAAGTAAGTCGAGAGAAAATGTATTAAAGCTCTATAACATCTGCTATCTTTTTCATTCCAAATCGTATAGGATCTGTAACTGGCAGTTGCAGTTTTTCTTCTAATGCTCCGATGTAATTAACGGATTCTTCCTCTGAAAATGTACTTGTATTTGCAGCAACTCCAATTACTTTTGACTGTGGAAAGGTTCCAAACACGCTGCATAAAGATTCATTTAATTGAATAAACTTTTCTAAATCAGGAATTCTTATGTTTTCTGGACTTCTCAACGTTTGTTTTTCAGCTCGAAGACACAAAACTAAATGAGTAGGACAACTTCCTCGCATCAAGGGGAGGGTCGCAGTACTTCCTGGATGCAGAATAGAGCCTTGTCCTTCAATAATTACAATGTCTTTATCCTCTTGTTCTAATACCATTTTTTCAACTGCACCACATGCATGATCTACCTTAAAAGCATCTAAAGGAATTCCTTTTCCTGTCACGGTAATTCCGATTTGACCGGTTGCTACAAAACCAATATTTCTTTCATTTTCCAAATAATATGAATACAATTCTAGACCCGCTGTCATTTTTCCTACCGCCATGTCGGTTCCTATAAAAAGGATTCGTTTGTTCTTCAGTAAAGCAGCTTTTGCTGTTGCTATTTTGGGTGTAAACTGAGGTATTCTAACATCCCATATCCATTGTTTATCAGGATTTTGAATAGAATTCCCCCATTTATCACTCAGTAAATCATGCAGTCCATTTACGACACTAAGCCCCTTTTGGAGTGCCTCCTCAATGACAGGGTTCCAACTATCGGGGATCCTTCCTCCCGATGGAGCAATCCCCAAAACCAACACCTCGGCTCCTTTTTCAATAGCCTCTGTTAAACTAGCAAGAATTGGAATATCCTTAGAGGTTGGCATAAAATCTTGTGCCTTGTTTCCAGCAAGTGTTTTGTCAATGACACCAACTATGGGGTTAGGAAGATAGCGTACCACACCACTGCCCATTTTTCCGTAATCACTGTCTATATGAGCTTCCATATAAACCGCTATTTTGTCTGATGGATCAAGCATAAAATTCTTTTTTTAATACTGCTCCGTGACCTGGTAAATCCGTTGGTAAAGTTACTCCGTCAACCATAGGAGCTCCATTTGCAGGATCAGGTGCTAGATTGTAATGAGAATCTAAATCTACGTGGTCTATCCCCCCTGAAATTGCAGCAGCTGCAGCAATAGCAACAGACGACTCACTCATACAACCTATCATTGTTTTTAATCCATGCGCTCTGGCAGTTGCAATAATTCGAAGAGCTTCAGTAATCCCACCGCATTTCATCAACTTCATATTTACACCGTCAACATAATCAGCAAATAAGGGTATGTTCTCTGCAAACCGGCAAGATTCGTCAACATAAATCGGTAGAGGTCGATTGTTATACAACTGCTTGAGTTCTGATTCTTCTCCCTCTTTAAGCGGCTGTTCGATATAATCTACTCCTCGGTCAGCTAACCATTGCATCATGTATTGTGCCTCAGAGACATTCCACCCTCCATTGGCATCTACCCGTAATTTTACATTGTAATTTCTAGTGCTTTTCACTACTTGTGAAAACATGGCTTTATCAGCATCTAGTCCATCAGGAGAACCTAGTTTTATTTTTAAAGATTTTACATCTGTCCCTTCTAAAAGCAACGGAACACGTTCTTTAACTACTTCAGGTGGATTGATCCCTATGGTAACAGAAGTTGGTGTTCGGGGTTTTGAAAACCCAAGCATTTCATACAATGGCATTCCTGCTTTTTTAGCAGTCCAATCCCACAAAGCAGTATCCAGGGCAACATATGCACATGGAGGGATTTTTTGAGCTCTAGCTTGGTCATATAAAGATTGGATTGAAGCTCCTTCGATTCCCTGAGCTATAAATTTTTCAAGAATTTGTTGTACTTCTTCAACTGTCCCAGCACCCTCAGATTTTCCTGGGGCTCCCTCTCCCCAAGCCGTTATTCCTTCTTTTTCAAGGCACAGAAAAACGTTGTCAGAATTATATCTTACTCCTCTGCTAATTGCAAGTGGAAACCGTTTTTCTAGTGTAACTTTATGATAGCTAATCTTCATTTTCTATTGCTTTAAATATGTTTTTTTTCGGCTCCAACTCAAAAAGTTCAGCACTAAATATCGTTTTGCTTGATGTCTTAGGAAGTAAGCCTAATGTTTGAAAAGGTTGATCTGGGAAAAAGATTTCAGTCATTACAGTTTCTCCATCATCGAAAAAAACCTCAACCGAGGTTTTGTCAAGAACAAATTCAACCTCCAGCTCTTTTTTATCGTAAAACCGTGGGGCTAAAGATTGATTTTTAGAAAAGTCATCAGAAAAGCTGACCTTTCCAGATTTACTTCTATCGATAAAAAACTGCCTTTCTTTATGGTTGTATCCAAATAAAAGAGAGTCTCCTGAGTGATTTGAGAGGACAAAAGTGTAGGTTGTTGGCTCCAAATTTTTCAGCTTAACCTTTGCTCTAGCAGATGAAAGGTTTATAGCGTTTGCTGCTACAATTGTGATCCCTTCCTCAATGGAACGTTCTTTTGTTAGTATCTTTTTTGAAGAAAAGAGGTCCCAATTCACTGATAATTTAGATTGAAGTCTATAGCTCGACTCCGTTTCATTCAACTCCAGAATTCGTGGTAAGGTCATTGAACTTCTCCAATTAAACGTTGGAACCTTTTTTGCGTATTCCCAATTGGACATCCATCCAAGGAGAAGTGCGCTTTTTTTATCTGTTTCAAAATTTGAAAACGTTACGCCTGCATAATTGTCTTTACCAAAATCTATCCAAAAACTATGATTTGTTTCAAGCTCTGTTTTGAATTTAGTATCAATAGTAAATCGCGTTCCATCAAAGTCCCCAATAAAATACTGAGTTGCGCTGCCTCCATTAGGCCCACCAGGATTTATACTTACCAAAAGAACCCATTTTATTGTATCGCTTCCATTTACTTTTAATGGGAACAAGTCTGGACATTCCCAGACCCCGTCGTGATTCCCAAAACCTTTGCCAAAATTGGATAAGTAAGACCATTTTTTTAAGTCAAAAGAGGCATAAAATTGGGTTTCTTGACCCGCTGCAAGAGTCATGATCCATTTTTGTTGACTTTCCATCCAAAAAACTTTTGGATCTCTAAAATCACGGATACCCGGATTCTCAATTACAGGGTTATTCTCATATTTATCCCAACTGTATCCTTTATCAAGAGAGTACGCGATACTTTGAGTTTGGAAAAGAGCACCTCCCTTTTTTTCTTCCTCAGTATCATGGTTGGTATAAATTGCAATAATGGGTGGGTTTTCAAGGGTCCCTAGTCCTGAAGTATTTTCAAAATCTACCACTGCACTCCCCGAAAAAATAGTGCCTAATTTGTCTGGATATAATGCAATAGGATGCTCAGTCCAGTTTATTAAATCTTCACTTGTGGCATGCCCCCAGTGCATTGGTCCCCATACGTTTGAGTCTGGATGGTACTGGAAATAAAGATGAAAAACCTCATTCAAAAAAAACATTCCATTCGGATCATTCATCCAGTTTTTTTGTGGTGTAAAATGAAAATTTGGCCGATACTTCTCTTCTTCAGTTAACACTTTTTTCATTTTATCTGTATTGTTTGTTTTCCCATTTGAGCATGCACTAATAAAAATCAAAAGTGTGCTTACAAAGAAAAAAAAATCTCGGTTGGTCTTCATTCAAAGGATTACTTTTTTTTAATTAATTTTTCACTTAATTCTTCTAATGAAACCCCCCTTGTTTCTGGCATCATATAATGAACAAAAATTAGTTGTAATAGCATGAAAATTGCAAAAATTAAAAAAACAATTCCAGCTCCAATTGTAGAAAATAATATGGGAACAAATGAGGGAATTACAGCCGCTAAAATCCAATGCACACTTGTTCCAAAAGCCTGTCCAGAATTTCTCAAATGATTAGGGAAAATCTCGGAAATAAATACCCATATTACCGTTCCCTGACCAATGGCGTGTGCAGCAATAAAAAGGAATAGGAAAATTGGAATCAAAATGCCTCCCCACTCAAAAAAGAACGCGCAAGCTACCAAACTAAGCGAGATTATATATCCGAAAGAGCCTATATACAATAACTGTCTACGGCCAAGTTTATCGATCAAAGAGATGCCCACAAATGTAAAGATAAGGTTAGTCACCCCTATCCCTATACTACTAAGCAATGAAGTGCTTTCTCCCAATCCTCCCTCTTCAAAAATTCTTGGTGCGTAATATAAAAAGGCATTGATCCCTGAAAGCTGATTAAAAAAGGCAACTAAAAATGCAAGTTTAAGAGGAAAGCGATACTTTGAGTGAAAAATTGATTCATTGTCGTTTTGTTTTGAGGTATTACCTTTCATTTCGGACATCAATCCTTCAAATGAACCTTCTGAGTTAATTTTAGAATATATGGCTCTGGCCTCATCTATTCTGTTTTTTGTGATCAGCCATCTTGGACTCATTGGTATTCTTAAACATAGAATGGTGTAAAACACAGCAGGAAATGCTTCAACGCCCATCATCCATCGCCAATCATGTTCGCCGATACCGCTAAGGAAATAATTGGAAACAAAGGCCAATAAAATTCCAAGTACTAAACTAAATTGGTAGAGCCCAACCAAACGGCCTCTGTGTTTAGCAGGAGCTATTTCGGAAATATAGGCTGGAGCCGCTATCGTTGAAATCCCAACCCCCAATCCACCCAAAAATCGAAATGCAGCAAACGAAATAGGATCATTTGCTAAAGCAGAACCCACAGATGAAAGGGTATAAAATATACCTATCCACAATAGTGTTTGTTTTCTTCCAAAACGCTGGGTAGGGTATCCTCCGAATATTGCCCCTGCAACAGTTCCCCAAAGTGCCATTGCCATGACCACAAAACCGTGAAATCCATCTGAAGAATCCCATAAAACTTGGAGTTTTTTATCGGCGCCAGAGATGACAACAGTATCAAAACCAAAAAGAAAACCGGCTAAAGCTGCTACAAAAGACCAGTACAAAACCTGCTTCATTGTTAAGAAAGTTTTTATTGTTAACGTTTTATTTTTAACCTAAGCTAGTTTAAAAATAAGAGAATTAAAGACAATTTGACTTCATCTGATTGATTATTTGATGAATGCTTTATAAGTTACCAAATATGCTTATTTTAACATCAGTATTGTAAACAAAAGATGTGATATGAGATTCTTAAACAATTTTTATAGCTTATTATTTTTGGTCTTATTAGTAACAGGCTGTAACTCAAAGTCCACTTCGAGCAAAAGTTTCAAACCTAAAATTGCTATCGCAGGTCTTGCGATTGAATCCAGTACTTTTTCTCCTGCAACATCAGATGCTTCCGCTTTTTTAGCACGTCAGGGAGAAGCGGTCTTCGAATACTATCCTTTTCTTCAAGATGAAAGTCCCCAACGAAAAGCAGCAGAGTGGTTTCCAACATTAAGAGGTCATGCACTGCCTGGAGGGATCGTTACTCGTGAGGCCTATGACTCCCTTGTGGGAGTTACTTTAACTTTACTAGAAGAAAATATGCCTTACGACGGTTTGTTTTTTGATATTCATGGGGCAATGAGTGTTCAGGGAATTGATGATCCAGAAGGTGATTTTATAGAAAAAATTAGAGCGCTTATTGGTACTGAGACCTTGATTTCTACCTCTATGGATCTTCATGGAAATGTTTCGAAACGGTTAGCCAAGCATACCGATTTGATTACTTGCTACCGAATGGCTCCTCATGAGGATGCCTTAGAGTCTAAGCAAAGAGCCGTTGACAACATGTTGGATCGGATAAGAAGTGGGAAAGGAAAACCACAATATAAAGCTTGGATTCCTGTCCCTATTTTACTGCCTGGAGAAAAAACAAGTACCCGTATTGAACCTGGAAAGAGTCTTTACGCAAAAGTACAGCCAATTACAGAAAAAAAGGGTGTGATTGATGCAGCAATCTGGATTGGTTATGCATGGGCAGATGAGCCCAGAAATCATGCCGTTGTTATGGTTACAGGTGATGATAGATCAACTGTTAGCGAAAGTGCTGAAAGCTTAGCAAATCACTTTTGGGACGTTCGAAATGAATTTGAGTTTGTAGCTCCAACAGCAACCTTAGAGCAAAGTCTTAAACTCGCCTTATTGTCCTCTAAAAAACCGTTTATCATCAGTGATATGGGAGATAATCCTACGGCTGGAGGAGCAGGGGATGTAACTTGGACCTTAAGAGCCTTATTGAATCGCCCTGAATTTAAATCTGAATCTGGACCCTCTTTAATTTATGCTTCAATCCCAGGTCCTGAAATGATTGATGCTGCACTAAAAGTGGGCGTGGGCGGAAAAGTAAAAGCTAATGTAGGTGCTCAGGTAGACGATCGCTTTTCTCCTCCTATTGTATTAGACGGAGTGGTTGAAGCTATCCATAAAGGGGATGTATATGCAGAAGTTGAGACTGTAGTTCGGGTTGGAAGCATCCGTGTTATCGTCACTAAAAAAAGAAAGCCGTATCACCATGAAAAAGACTTTACACAATTGAAATTGAACCCCAGAACTAGTGATATTCTCGTTGTAAAAATCGGATACTTAGTGCCTGAACTTTATAATCTTCGGGGAGACTGGATTATGGCTCTAACTCCCGGTGGTGTAGACCAAGACTTAAAACGCCTGGGCTATAAAAGAGTTCAAAGACCGTTATTTCCTCTTGATAAGGAGATGACGTCTGTTGATTTAACTACACGGTGGATTCCCTCCTCAGAATTTAAATAAAAATTTAAAAACAATGAAAAAAATTATTTTTTGTCTTGGTATTCACCTATTAGTAAGTTGTGCTGAAAATAAAAATCCTTTAATATATGAAGAGAGAAAAGTGTCTGGACTAGACAATACTGTTGAAATTCTTCGAGACCACTGGGGTATCAACCATATTTACGCTGAAAATCAGCATGATCTTTTTTTTGCTCAAGGGTATGCTGCTGCCCAGGATCGTTTGTTTCAATTTGAAATTTGGAGAAGACAAGCTACTGGAACAGTTGCAGAAATTCTTGGCTCAAGAGAATTGGAACGGGACATCGGCACACGTCTTTTCAAATATCGAGGTGATCTCACAGCAGAATTAAACCATTATCATTCTGAAGGAAAGGTTATTATTGAGGCTTATGTTGATGGTGTAAATGCTTACATCAAAACAATTATGAAAACCCCAAACGAGTTGCCTTTACCTTTTAAGGCGCTCGGAATACAACCTCAACTCTGGACTCCTGAAGTCGTTATTTCAAGGCATCAAGGCTTATTAGGAAATATTGGGCAGGAACTTGAGATTGGACGTGCTGTGGCCCTAATTGGTCCAGAACAAGTAAAGAATTTACTCTGGCTACACCCTCAAGACCCAAAACTAGAGCTAGATCCAAAACTTGATAAAAAATTACTTTTTGAAGATATTCTAGCGCCTTATTTCGCTTATAGAAAGCCCGTTCAATTTCATACTGAGGATTTGGAAAAAGCTTACCAGACTTCTGAAATTAGTGCTGTTCTAAATCAGTTTAACGATCTTTCCAAAGATTCACTTGCAATAGGCAGTAATAATTGGGTCGTAGCAGGTTCAAAAACTGCCGAAGGAACAACCTTTATGGCCAATGATCCCCATCGAACTATTGCTGTACCCTCTTTGCGGTACATGGCGCATCTGGTTGCGCCTGGGTGGAATGTTATAGGAGGTGGTGAACCTGAGATTCCTGGTATTTCCATTGGACATAATGGGATAGGAGCTTGGGGACTTACTGTTTTTAGAACTGATGGAGAAGATCTTTATCAATATGAACTCAATCCAAAAAACCCTCTTCAATACAAATATAAGGGAGAATGGAAAGACTTTAAAGTAATCTCTGAGGTGATTAAAGTTAAAGGGGCCAAAGATGAAAAGGTAGACTTTTATTATAGCCACCATGGCCCAATCACTTATAGAAATCCAAAAGAATTTAAAGCTTTTGGAGTTCGTTGTGCTTGGCTAGAACCCGGAGGTTCTCCCTATTTAGCTTCCTTACGGATGGATCAAGCAAAAAATTGGGATGAATTCCGAAACGCCTGTGACTACAGCCATATCCCTGGAGAAAATATGATTTGGGCTGATCAAGATGGAAATATAGGATGGCAAGCGGTTGGAATCGCTCCTGTACGAAATCAATCTAGCGGACTGGTTCCAGTACCTGGTGACGGTTCTTATGACTGGGACGGCTACCTTCCAATCAGAGAAAAACCAAATGACTTCAACCCTAAAAAAGGATATCTCGCTACTGCAAATCAAAATGTAACACCTCCAAACTATAAACATTGGAACGCTATTGGTTTTTCCTGGTCCGATCCCTATCGTGGAGAGCGAGTAAATGAGTTTTTGGATCAAAGGAATGATTTAAAAATGGAGGACATGAAACTATTGCAAACCGATGTGGTCTCTTTACCTGCAAGAACTCTGATTCCGTTTCTGAATCAATTGACATTCAAAGATTCTTTAGAAAATTTTAAAGAACAACTAGAACACTGGAATCAAAAATTAGATCCAACATCTGTTGAAGCAGGAATATATGTTGCCTGGGAAGATGAAATAAAAAAAGAAGCTCATAAAAAATTTATCCCCGAAAAAGTTAAAAAACATCTTAAGAGTCTTCAGCTTAAACGAATTTTGGATTGGGTCGAAAACCCAGAAAATAGTCCTTTTAAATCTTATCTTATAAGGAATATGTTCCTCAAAAAAACTTTTGAGAATGCCATAAAAGAGTTGCGAAATACTCTTGGAAACGATCCTAATCTGTGGTTTTATGGACAAGAAAAATATAAGCATAGTGCACTCACCCATGCGCTAGGTGCAGTTGCTGAATCAGAAACTGCATCAAAATTAAATCTTGGTCCTTTTCCTCGCGGAGGAAATGCCTATACTCCGGGTTCAACAGGAAGTAATAAACGACAAAGTAGTGGTGCCAGTTTTAGAATGATTGTCAATACTGGTGACTGGGATGCAACTCTAGGAACAAATGCACCTGGACAATCTGGAAATCCTGATAGCCCTTTTTATGATAATTTGTATGAAGAATGGTCAAAAGACAACTATTTCCCGGTCTATTATTCCAAGGAAAAAATCGAAGCTCATCTTTATAAAAAAACCCTGTTAAAGCCTTAATGATTGTTGTCCTCAGCAGCTCTCTTTTTTGGTACAACAATATGGTTCCCTAAAAACAGTGCATTCAAAAACATCCGGTTTGTTCCATAGGCTGTTCCTCTGAAATTTGGGTTTTCAGCAAACATGATGACTCTTCCTTTGCCTACAGAAGAGACTACAACTGGAGCTGCTTTTGGCAGGTAATTGTTAAGAATATCATTTGAAATGTAACCATCTAAATGAGGGTCTTGATCATAAGTCACTGGTGTCCCGTATGGGTTTTTACTTGGATTTAGCCAAACCAGGTTATTTTTGTACAGACTTATTGTTTCATTGATATAGCCAAAATTTAAAGGATGGCTCAGATCTAAATTCCCTTTGAGAAAAACTCCTCCCAATTCTTCTCGCCCTAGGTTTTCAGATGCATCAACATAGGGTTTTGGTTTCACAGCAACGGTAGAATCTGCTTCTTTTTTAACTCGTTTTTCATTAACGATTTTATGTTTTATCAAGCTGTTATTTGCAGTTCCTATTGCAACTATAGAATTCCCTTTTTCAACCCAGCTTTTTACTTTAGTTACCATTTTATCATCCCAGTCATATCTGCCTGAAATTAAAACTAAAGTGTTGTATTTTTCTAAATCAAGACTGTTAAAACGGTGTTGGTGTACTTTGGTAATTGGCATCCCAACACGAGTATCCAACAAATGCCACACCTCTCCAGCCTCATAAGAACGTGTTCCATCTCCAATTATCATCAGCGCTTTTGGCTTTTTGATGGGCCTTATATTTCTACTTCCTAGATCAACCCCTTGAGCACTAAATCCTGTGGATAGTCCATGAATCTGAACGTGGTATTTCTTTTGAAGTGTTTGAAGAATTGTATACGTGTCATCAGCTGATTTGCTCTGTAATGCTACCGGAATAACCAGTGAACCATAAGGAAAAGAAAGATTCCCTTTACTTTTAAATGGTTTAAACGCTGTTGACGTAACTAAACTATTGTCTTGCAACCCTTGTATTAATGCAGGGACATTGTAGTCTTGAGCGTTCACAGCATAAGCATAACTTGACTTTTTAAGAGGTAAAAGTGAAACAAGATCTGAGGATTTTTCAATCCGCTTGCCCTGTGGAGCCTTGCTAGTCTCCTTATAATTAATGTTATAAAAATGAGCTACCGACCAAGCTGAAGCATCATAATAAACACTATCTCTGTAAGTGTCATACGTTTCAAAAAAGCTTTGAACCATTCGATACTGTTTTTGTTCTGTAGGGACTGCAAAATTATTTTCTGCAGTTTGATAAACCTCAATTTGATGACGCAATAATTTATCTACAAAAGCTATTGTTTTATTTTGATCAAGATCTTTAAAGGTATAAGCTTTGATCTTACTTTTTGTGCTTCGCTCCAAAGCGCTTTCAAAAAAGTCTTTTTGGTACTTCCGCAGAATACTTTTATTTTCAACTGCAGCTTGAACAGTAGCGAGACTGGAAACATATTGATTTCGTATGGTAAATGGAAAAGTAATTTCACCAAAGGCCGTCTTCTGTTTTAATCCCCTTGAACTTGCTTGTTCAAAAAGTATCCCCAAGCCTCCTTGTAGATCAGGATAGGAAGAGCCATAACCCGGATATGTTCCGTCAAAAACTTCCTTTGTAAAGTATAAGGATCCAATACTATCCAGTTGCTTTGAAAAGTATGTGGCAAATATATCGTTGAGCTTTATATAGTTGTCTTTAGGCATAATTGGATCTAGGGATCCATTTGCCTTCATCGGTTCAAAAAAGTAGGTGCTTTGTGATCCCATTTCATGAAAGTCAGTTACGACATTTGGGTACCACTGGTGGTACCAGGCTAATTTACCTTGACTTTCTGGATTAATGGCCAATAGCCAATCTCGATTGAGGTCAAACCAATAGTGATTTGTTCTTCCACGAGGCCATGCTTCGTTGTGTTCGGCATCCATGGGGTCTGAAACCAACGGTGTCCCCTTGTATGAATTTGCCCACTGGGTGTGCCTATCCCTTCCGTCTGGATTAATCGTAGGATCAATAAAAATTAAGGCTTGGGTTCTGAAATGTTTAATTTGACTATGGTTTGATGCAACTAAAGTATAGGCTGTAAGCAAGGCTGCTTCTGAACTTGACGGTTCGTTTCCATGTACATTATATCCTAGGTTTACAACCAAGGGAATGTCTGGCTCTTCTGAAAGAGTTCCATGAGCAAAGTCTACATGTGCTTTTTGAATTTCTTTCATGTTTGAAAGTGTTTCTTGAGTGCCGATCGCTAATAATGGGAGTTTTCTTCCCTCATGTGTTTTACCATAATACGATATTTTAGCATCGGAGGAGCTCGAGGCTAGATACTCTAAATAAGAGACTATCTGATCATGTCGTGTATGTTGAGATCCTATTTCATACCCTAAAAATTGGTTTGGAGACTGAATCTCTTCATGAAAAGGTTTGTATTGTTCTGTAAAATAATCTTGTCCACATAGCTGTGCGGATATCAATAAAAGAAAGAATAGTGGTCTCATAAATTGTTCCTTAGACTCAAAGCTAAGCAATTTAATTTTTCTTCATTTCCTTTCCATCAAAGTTGTAAGAAACTTCTTTCCCATGCATATAAACCTTTTCAATTCTCAGTTGACCAATATCATCAAAATATAAGAATTTTCCATCGGGAATTCCATTGCAATAATTCTCTTCCCAACCAACAAATCCATTAGGATGGTACCAATACGATTTGCCCTCAAGAAGGCCTGCATGATAATTGAATATGGCTCGAATAATTCCTGTTTGGTAATAATGTGTCCACTGTCCCTGCTTTTTACCAGAATTGTAAATGCCTTCTACCTTTAATTGGCCATTATCGAAATAGGCTTTAAACATTTTGTCTTTAGTTAGGATATGAAGAATAGAGATCCACTGGTAAAGAATGAGAAAATCTCTAAACTGCTAAACTAAAAATAGCATAAAAATGGTTTTTTTAAGAAAAAACAGCTTTTTATCTTGTTCCGTTGAAAAGAATTTATTGATGATCAAACACTCATTATATCTTATGGTTTGAATAAAATATTCGTTGGTTATTCAGCTACGATTAATGTCGTTAAGAAGAATTGAATGTTAAAAATTAAACAACTGTTTAACACTAAAAAATCATACTTTTATAAAACCAAAGTAGTGTTTTAAGTTTTGAATATCGATCAAAGCGAATAAATCTAGTGTTTGGGTCAAGTTGAGACATGATCTTTCTTTCTAGCATCGTTGTTGGGTTTTTATTTACTAAATATAAACAAAATCCTTCCAATTATGTTTTATTCTCCTCTTTGTTTGACGATTTGTTTCTTATTTTAATACAATTCCTCTCCTTAAAAATATTAAAAATGAATTGTTCTTGAGCAAAGAAAGGGTAAACAGTTTAAGCGTAACAAAACACGCTAGAAACTGTCCATTTTGACGACAACTTGATCTATATTTCCAACTACTACTATAACTCTTCAGCATCAGTGAAAATACTATTTTCATGAATCAAATGGTCTTAAAGCAACTCAAAAGGCTTTTTTAATTTAACAGTAGAATCCGTTCCAATAAAAACATAAAAAATTCCTTCTTCGGCAACCCACTTCTGTTGAGCATTATAAAACTTCAAGAGTTCCTCGTTGATCGTAAAAGAAACCTTTTTAGTTTCCCCTGGATTGAGCTCTATGAGTTGAAACCCTTTTAATTCTTTAATTGGTCTAGTTGCACTTCCATAGGGATCTTGTACATAAAGTTGAACGACTTCTTTCCCCTTAACTTTTCCAGTGTTTGTAATGTTGACTGAGGCCATTATTGAGCTTCCTTTCCGCATTTCATTTGAACTCAGTATCACCGGGGTGTATTCAAACTGAGTGTAACTGAGGCCATGTCCAAAAGCGTATAAGGGACTATTCTTTTCGTCGCCGTAGTGTGACCAAAAAACGCTTCCTGCATCTTCTCCATCAGCTCCTGGTCTGCCTGTACTTTTGTTATTGTAATACAATGGAAGTTGACCAATGCTTCTGGGGAAGCTCATTGGCAACTTACCACTAGGGTTATACTCTCCATACAAAACTTGGGCTATCGCGTTTCCGCTTTGTGTTCCCAAATGCCAGGCCTCTACTATTGCTGGAATATTTTCTGAAGCCCAGTTAATAATTAATGGCCGTCCATTCATCAGTACAAGTACAATGTTGGGATTTACCTCAGCTACTTTTTCAAGTAGTTCTTGTTGGAAACCAGGCAATCCTAGTTTGGTTCTACTTCGTCCTTCCCCTGATTGAAACCCATATTCTCCCAAAACCATTACTACAACATCTACCTTTTTTGCCAAAGCTATCGCTTCTTCAAGGCCAGTCTGGTCTGTAGTATTGATGTCAACTTCTTCATGAAACCCTTCGGGTATTTTGTTAATCAATTTTACTCCTTGAGCATAATTTATTTGGTTTTCTTTAAATTTTTGAAGACCCTCCAGTACCGAAACAGCGGTGTTGTTGTCTGCAGCTATCCTCCAATTCCCAAGAGGGCTTGTTTTATCCGCAGCTAAGGGGCCTATTAATCCGATTTTTTGACCCTCTTTTTTTAAAGGAAGGATCCTGTTTTCGTTCTTTAACAAAACAATGGATTTTTTAGCCACATCCAATGTTGCCTCAATAATTTCTTCAGCTCCTGTAATTTGTTTTTCAAGAACTTCATCACAATATAGGTAAGGGTTTTCAAAAAGACCTAGCTCAAATTTTACTTTTAAAATTCTTTTTACAGCGTCATCAATTAGATCTAACTTTACTTTCCCTTCCTTAAGCAGGGCTTCTAATTCATTAATGTAAATTGAAGATTCCATATCCATGTCAGAACCTCCCAATAAAGCCATTTTTCCTGCTTGTTTTCTGTCTTTAGCGTACCCATGGTCTATCATCTCTCTAATTGAGCCCCAGTCTGAAACAACAAACCCTTCAAAGTTCCATTCCCCCTTGAGAATCTCTCTTTGAAGATAGGCATCAGCAGTTGCAGGAATACCATTTAAATCATTAAACGAATTCATAAAAGTTTTGATCCCAGCATCAACAGCTGCCTTAAAGGGAGGCAACACCATATTATGTAGCGTGTTCAAACCAATATCAACCGTATTGTAATCTCTCCCTGACTCTGCAAAACCATAGGCTGCAAAGTGTTTAGCTGATGCAGCAATTGTATGTGGAGATGAAAGATCTTCACCTTGAAATCCATGAACTCTTGCAGCAGCTACAAGGCTTCCCAAATATGGATCTTCTCCTGCTCCTTCCATTACCCGTCCCCATCTTGCATCTCGAGTAATATCAACCATTGGAGCAAATGTCCAATTGATTCCAGCTGCTGCTGCTTCTTTTGCTGAAAGTGAGGCAGAACGCTTTATAGCATCTAAATCCCAGCTTGCTGCTTCAGCAAGAGGAATAGGAAAAACCGTTTTGTACCCATGAATTAAATCGAACCCAAAAAGTAGAGGTATCCCTAAACGTGATTCTTCTACTGCAATTTTTTGAACTGCTTTTACTTCTTCTACCCCCCTTACATTAAGCATGGAACCAACTAATCCGCTGGCTAAGTGTTCGTATTTTATTTTTTGATCTCCTCCCTCTGGTGTTGGTCCAGTAAAATTCCAAAACCCATTGTATTGGTTCATTTGACCAATCTTTTCTTGAAGTGTCATTTTTGAAAGAAGTTCCTCAACTTTTTGGTCAACTGATTGCTGGGCGTAAATACAATTGATTACAAGGAATAGGAAAAAAGTAACCGTTTTAGCGTTCATTTTGAAAAAAATTAATTTGTTTAAATTCTCGCCCAAGATATAAAATCAGTAGTTAGTCTCAATGTTTTAGGGGCAAAAGGTTTTTGACTTTTGATCCATCGCTTGAACAACATCTGTAAATTTAGAATGAATCTTATGATTCAATTTTATATCTACCGCAGTTGAGTTGATGAGTACGTTCCTCTTCGGATATCACAATACGTCTAGTAACTAACAACTACTCGATTCCTTTTGAAAACAGTTTGGAGTTGGAATAGGTGACTTGATCACCAAATTCACTTGCAGCAAAAACTATCTCATCTGCATAAATTCGCTGAGATTATTTTTTGACTGGGTGAAAGAGTGACTACCCCAGCGAATTGGAAAACATTAGACCTAAACTTTAGAAAGACTTCTCCAATCGTTAGATTTCCATGGGTCTTGTTGATAAAAATAATTCGGCTTAAGAATTTTATTAACTAAATCCATATGAAACGCCTCAACGGTTGACCCTGAAATTGGCGGAACAATCCATTTCCAATCTGCATGTACTGGTCTCCCTGCATCAAGTTCTTCACCATGAAACTTCATAAAATAGTCTACTATTGTATGGTGATCTAACATTCTAATCTTGTGTTTTCTGTACGACCATTGTACTGCGAGATTCAACTCAACCACTGCACGATCTTTCCAGTGAGTTTCATTTGAGCTCATGTCGAGGCCCATTTTTTCAGCAATAACAGGCAACATATTGTAGCGGGATATATCCCCCAAGTCCCGGGCTCCAACTTCGGTGCTGATAAAAAATCCGTTAGAAGGAGCACATCGATATTGTATTCCACCAGCATCTAATGCTAGCCCCGCTACAGCAGGAACCATAAACCATTCTAATTCAAGTGATTTAAACCATTTTAACTCTGGATGTTCTATTGGGATTGTTCTTGTAATGTCATCAGGCCATTCAAACCATTGTGGTGGGTTTCCGTCGATTTCCAAAATCAAAGGAAGGGGGTCAAAATTGGTTTGTTGATTTTTTGGTTTCCAGCCTAATTCAAGAGCAATTTTTGTGAGCTCAACTGTTGCTTGATCTCCAAGAATACTGCCGTCCTCTTGAATATAACCTGCAAACATTAATAAAAGTGGATTATAAAGTCTAATAAACGGTTTGTTGTGACTAAAAATGGAGATGACCGCACGCAAGTTCCCATCATTAATACCCAATCGAAGGTGCTCTACTAAACTTTCATAAACAGCTTTTTCGTCTGTTATATGTCTACAATCTCGAACAATCATATTGCCCCAAAAATACCGTCCTACACAGCGTGAACTGTTTCTCCAGGCAACTCTAGACGCAAATGTGAGTTCGTCAATTGTATGCGTATAAGTACTTTTTGAATTTATCTCTTCTTCAACCTCTTGAATTCTAAGATTTAATGCCTTTTCGGAGAGGCCTTTTTCTCCATAAAACTGTTTTAAAAACAGTACAGCTTCTTTTTTGATGTCTTCAATGGGAGAAATAAAAAAGCTGTCAGATTCTATGATCTCATCCTCATTTTTGGAAGCGTCTCTTTTGCAGTGTATTTTCTCTTGAGTTACCACTTGTTGCAGTTCTCCCTCTGGATCAACTTGAGCATTAAAATGTTCAATTTTAATTGCTTCTTCAGGCCAGTTATTTTGTTTTAAAAGAGTTTGGATGTTCTCCATAAAGGCCTGAGGACCACAAAGGAAAGCGAATTTACCAGGAGTGTAAGAATACTTTTTTTCTATAAAAGGTTGTGTGATTCGCCCCTCTTTTTTGGTAACTCGAAAGTTAATTTGGTATTGAGGAAGATCCGCATAGCGCTCAAATTCCGTTTTGAGAATAAAATTTTTCTCATAGGGTACAGACCAATCTAATGACAAAGAGCGAGGGTCATTTTTAGAGCTTAGAGTACGCAACATAGAAAGAGCTGGAGTAACCCCAATACCCGCAGCGAAAAAGACTATCTCATCTTGGGAATCTTCTAGATGATAAGTCCCCTTAGGTTCTGAAATACGAATTATTGAACTAGAGTCCGCATGGTCATTTAACCACCTAGAAAGGGTTCCTAATTCCTCTCGTTTAACCCCAATCTCATAATGAGTTGAATTATTGCCAGAAGAAACTAAACTATACGCTCTTGTAACCCACTGACTTTGAAAATACGCCTGAACAACAATATGCTGACCAGGCTTAAAGGATTTCACTTGGGCTTCTATAGGCTTTATAGCAAAGATTTTTATGTCTTTATTTTCTGTTTCACTCTTTCGCTCTAACACCGCCAATGACATACTGTTGATGCCACAGAGGGATTCTACTAACGGTTCACAACCACCACAAATAGTTGTCGCTTTTGTTTTTTCAACTAGCGCAGAAAGTTCTTTAATTCCTGCTTTAATAAATGGTTGAAAGTCTTTTTGACATAAACTCATACAATTACAAACTATTCGATCTGGTGTATTTACAGAAGGATCCTCTAATGTGAAACTTCCCATTTCCCTTAAAACAGATTGTTGCCAAGGCTTTATCTCTGACTGGAAAAGAATTTTTTCCATTGCTATTGGAAGTTCAGGCCATTTTCCTTCAACTTCAATCGTACGAATAAAATTATTACTCAAGGATAAACGGTATGTAAATTCATCCCCATCCCCTTTGATCGTTTCTTCTTTACCAATGGTGTCGGTCTTATCAAAATAAACTTTGATCGATTTTTCTCCTCGTTCAATAAAAAGACTTTGGTTGTCAGGATAAATTAGTTGGGTGCGCTGAACCTGTTGGCCCTCTATATAACTCTTTTTACTTGTGAATAATCCTTTTCCAGGAAGCACCTCAACACCCAAAAATGGTGATGCATTTTCTGACATCCATTCCGTCAAGACTGTTCGATCTGACCCTTCTTCTTGATTGCCAACAGACGCTGCGGTCTCTTCAAACCATCTTAGGGTTTCAGAAGCTGCCTCACTTGAAAATTGGTGCTCTTCTTTCAAAAATTGTTTGTATGTGTCTTTCTCAAAAATCCCATTTTTTATGTGTGTTTCCACTTTGGATAACATTTTTTGGATGTCCTGGTCAAGATTAAATTGAAATTCCTCAAAAGCAATTACTCCATCTTTATTTTGGTCTGCTGCACTCACTAAGGATAAGACATCTGTTTTAGAAAATCCCATTTGAGCTAGGAGATGATATATTTCATCTGCTGTTAAATATCCATCCTTATTGAGATCCATTTTTTGAAACTGATTCCAAAGAAAGCGATCGCTTTCTTTGGCTTCTTCTAAACCTTTTTCTAAGGCTCGTAAAAGGGTTTTATGAGAAAATACTTGACCCGACAAATAATTACGATCTTTCGCTTCTGATTTGTGAATCCCATTTTCAATTTCTTTTAAAGAGCTCCATGCAAGTTTTTCAAAAGGAAATAAAAATAATCGTTCCGTTTTAATCTGTTGTTCCTGATATAATATAAACTCTAATAAAGGGGGGTAAAAAATGATCGATACTGGAGCACCACTTTGATCTAAAACACTTAATGCTTTAGATAAAGTTTTGCTCTCTTTTAATGCTGGAACAATCCATACCAGTAAATCAAAATGCTCTTCCTCATGAGCTTTTATAAGAGCTTTAGCTTGTTTTTCAGCCTCAGCTAGTTGGTTGATCTCTATAATGTGTATCCCCTTTTTATCTTGGGTATTGACCTTTTTAGACAATTGAAGGAGTAACGAAGGATTATCGTTATTAAGCAGTGGAAAGAAAGCCATTTCATTTATTTTTAAATAGTAATAGTATACTCTAAATTTAGTTTTTTCTTTTGAAAATAAACTTGAGTGGAAAAAAAATTGTCTTGTAGGCCCCCTGAATATTAATTGGACTCGTAAAATAAAGTCTTGAAAATATTAGAGGGTTTGCTTAATTCCTTGCGTTAAATCTCAAGATATTTCCCTATTACGACTTCTCACATCATTTCTTCCCTGACAGTGTATCCTTTAGGTTTAAAAAATTCACCGTATCTTAATTAAATGAAAAAAAAGTGGCTTAAATTTTTTACTCTGGTAGGATTTGCTCAGATGATTCTAATTAATTCTCTTGCAAATATCCTCCCCATTAACGGTAAGACAACAGGAGACCTATCGGATCAACTGAAAAATTTATTCACTCCTCAGGGTGCTACTTTTGCAATTTGGGGAGTGATTTATCTCTTGCTCCTTATTTTTATATTCAGAGTATTGATTAGACCGATAGACAACAAGACAGAACAGTTGAGTAAACTTTTCATTATAAATTCATTATTAAATAGCGGCTGGATCTTTGCTTGGCACTACGAGTTCTTAACGGTTTCTCTAGTTCTGATGTTTGGAATTTTGATTAATCTTATACAGATAAATCTGCTTTTAAAAAACACCCCTGATTGGACAAACAAAATAACACTTCAGCTTCCATTTACAGTATATTTTGGCTGGATTTCAATTGCTACTATAGCAAATCTCACTGCTGTTTTGGTAGGTTATGAGTGGACGGGGTTTGGTATGTCAGAAGAGGTTTGGACTATAATAATCTTGGTTGTTGGAGTTTTAGTCGCTTTTAGTCAATTCTTTTACTTTAAACAGATTGCATACCTTTTTGTCGTTATTTGGGCATATGCTGGAATTTATGGAAAGCACACGAGCATTGATGGTTTTAATACTAATTATCCCAATATTATAACCGTTTTGATCTGCTGTTTAGGCGTATTGTCATTGGGAGGTTTGAGAGTCTTACTCTCCTATTATAAAAAAGACTCTTGATTATACTTTCCCCATTTTAACTCACCCAATCAACTGGAAATTAATGTATGCTGATCAAATGATTGGGATGTTGTCTACACCCTATGTGATTGGAATGCATCATTGCGGAATGCTACAGCAGTGGGATGGCTCTGCCAGAGGGGACGTGAGCTCAAATAAAAATGGTTTTATGGACCCGTTTGAAAAGTATTATACAAAGTGGACCGATGTTATAAGAGAAATAAATGCGAATGCAGTGAAAATTCACAGCAAGGCCGTAACTTTAGAGTTAGACCCTTTGGCACCTCCAACACCAACACGAGGTGTTCCATCCAATGCACCAATGAAATAATTTTTTTTATAAAAAAACAAAGGACCAAATGAAAACCAAATCAAAGGCATATCCTCTTCAATAAGTTCTAAAATAATCTCAACATTTCTAAAGTAGCTTAAAATAGAATTGGTTAATCAAATTTTTTCAAATAAGGATAGAGTTAAAACAGGAGGCACAAAATTATAACACCAGAAAAAATTGATGTTTAGGCATAAATTACAGTTTCCAAAAAGTCTTTCTTAGTTTTCATTTAATGGAATTCAAGTGAAAAATATCAATATATTAGTGTTAAACTAACGAATAATATTATGACTCTCATTTTAAAAAAATTTAGAAATAATAATTATTTAAAGATACTTGTCTTTTCAATTTTATTGAACTCTTGTTCATCTAATGAAAAATCAAAAATTTACTCTGAAGAAATACAGACTCTTATACATTATGTTCAAGATAAAAGTGATTTTAATTATGCGATAAAGGATACCATAAAATATAATGGTGCTTCATTATATAGGATTAAAATGGATTCTGGAAAGTGGTTAACCAAAGAATTGGTTGATGAGCCTTTATGGTGGCACTGGATTGATATTGTAATTCCAGATACAATAGATACGTCTGCATCATTACTTTTTATAGGTGGTGGATCTAAATTTGAAAATGGTGTTTTTTTAGACAGTCTTTCTGTTCAAAAGGCGATTGAAACAAAATCAATAATTAGCCATGTAAGTAACATCC
>JAQWHT010000119.1 GCA_029249225.1 Flavobacteriaceae bacterium | reverse complement strand
ATAGAGCATCTGCCTTCTAAGCAGACGGTCATAGGTTCGAATCCTATCGCGATCACTTAAATATCTACCAAACCCCTTTAAACAAGGGGTTATTTTTTTAGGGTAACAAAAAGGACTTTTTTATGTTCTAGATTAAAAGTGACAGTCAAAGTTAATTTTCACCCTTGGTATAACTTGCCAAATGTATTAACTTAAGGATTCTTTCCTTTTTTAAGTTCCACCAAAATAGCTTTCAATAATTCTGTCTGACGATTTAAGTTGAAAAGAATTTCTCTATCAGTAACTTTTTGCTCTATAGTACGTGTTTTGTTAAAATACTTCATAATAAACGATTTGGTCAAACTAAAATTACTAAATCGTTTGTTTATAAAAAATGATTTCCATAGAAATATGTAACAAATTTCTATCTTCGAAAAAAAATTCATTTAAGATAGAGGCTATGAAAATAGGAGTGCCTAAAGAAATTAAACCCCAAGAAGCAAGAGTAGGATTGACTCCTGCTGGAGCATTAACTTTAATCCAGTCTGGTCACAAGATCAGTATCCAAAAGGGAGCAGGATTACTCAGTGGAATTTCAGATGAAGACTACGTTATGGTAGGATGTGAGCTAGCTCCTAATATCGAGACAATTTATGCTAATGCTGAGATGATAATTAAGGTTAAAGAACCTATCGAAGAGGAATATAAATTAATCCAATCAGGACAGCTGCTCTTTACTTATTTTCATTTTGCTTCAAGTGAACGATTGACTAATGCAATGATTGAGAGTGGAGCAATTTGTCTGGCTTACGAAACTGTTGAAGAGGAGAAAAAACTTCCTTTGTTGATTCCAATGTCAGAGGTTGCTGGTCGAATGGCAACTCAGGAGGGAGCAAAATATTTAGAGAAACCTTTTGGTGGATTTGGGATTTTGTTGGGTGGAGTTACTGGTGTACAACCCGCTAACGTGATGATTATTGGCGGAGGTGTTTCTGGAACAGAAGCTGCGCGAATGGCAGCAGGTTTAGGGGCTAATGTCACAATTCTGGACACCAACTTAGAACGGCTTAGGGAACTTGAAAGTATAATGCCAGCCAATGTAACACCAGTTTATTCAAATTCCTATACCATTGAAGAAGAATTAAAGCGTTCACATTTGATTATTGGTACTGTTTTGATTCCGGGTTCAAAGGCTCCTAAGTTGATACGAAAAGAAATGTTGTCTAAAATGATGCCGGGAACGGTCTTAGTTGATGTTGCTATTGATCAGGGTGGTTGTTTTGAAACAAGCGAACCAACAACCCATGACATGCCCATTAAGATCAAAGAGGGGATTATTCACTACGCTGTAACAAATATGCCCGGTGCTGTTCCTAATACCTCTACCACGGCCCTAACTAATGCTACACTGAAATACGCACTGCAGTTGGCTAATAAAGGGTGGAAAACAGCTTGTAAACAAAGTAAAGCTTTAGAGAAAGGGCTAAACATAGCTCATGGTAAAGTTGTGTATAAAGAAGTTGCTGAAGCGTTCAATTTAAAGTATATTGAAGCTTCATCTTTGATTGAATAATATGCACTTCACTCCGTTTAGGCTAAATACTTTCACTTTTTTCAAACTCCCCTCAGTGTGGTGGTGTGGTGTTCGGATTACCAAAATTGAAGAGTGTTTTTGTGAAGCCAAAGTAAAGCATCGATGGATAAATCAAAATCCATTTAAATCTATGTTTTGGGCAGTTCAAGGTATGGCAGCAGAATTGACCACGGGAGTACTCATAATGCGTGCTATTAAGCAACATGGGTTAAAGGTTTCTATGTTAGTTCTAAATAATCGAGCTAATTTCTCCAAAAAGGCACGTGGAAAAATTATTTTTAGTTGTAATGCAGAACAAAAAATAGAAACAGCTTTTAAACAATTGATCAGTGGAAAAAAAACACAAACTTTTTGGTTAACCTCAAAAGGTCTTGACCAGCAAGGCAATGTAGTCTCAACCTTTGAATTTGAATGGACTGTACTCTTAAAAAATTAAAATTATGAATCTACCTTATGAAGATCAATTAAGTATACCTGCTGTTGCTGCCCCAATGTTTCTAATCTCTGGTCCAGAACTTGTGATCGAATGTTGTAAAAATGGGGTAGTGGGAACTTTTCCAGCTCTTAATCAACGAACAACAGAAGGTTTCGAGGAATGGGTAGTTGAGATTAAAACAGCCTTGTCTGATTTTGAAAAAGAAACTGGGAAAAAAGCAGTCCCCTTCGGAGTAAATTTAATTGTGCACCCAACTAATCCAAGAGTAATGCCAGACCTAGAGGTTTGTGTAAAACACGAAGTTCCTTTAATTATTACATCTTTGGGAGCAGTACCTGATTTAGTTAATGCGGTACACAGTTACGGTGGTTTAGTGTACCACGATATTGTAAAAAAGCGCCATGCTGAAAAAGCCTCTGAGGCTGGTGTTGACGGACTAATCCTTGTGGCTGCTGGGGCAGGAGGGCACGCTGGTGCATTGAGTCCCCTAGCTTTGATCAATGAGATTAAAGGGTTTTTTAAAAAAACGATCTTACTTTCTGGATGTATCAGTACAGGGCGTGATATAGCCTCTGCTCTACAAATGGGAGCAGATTTAGCCTATATGGGAACTCGTT
>JAQWHT010000118.1 GCA_029249225.1 Flavobacteriaceae bacterium | reverse complement strand
TTAATGATGATTAAGCCCGATGGTGTCGAAAATGGACACATTGGCAATATTCTTGAAAAAGTTACTTCCGCAGGCTTTAGTATAAAAGCGTTGAAGCTCACTCAGCTTACCTTGAACGACGCTGAAGCGTTTTATGCAGTTCATAAAGAGCGTCCATTCTTTGGAGAATTGGTAGCGTTTATGACCAGAGGACCAATAGTTGCAGCTGTACTTGAAAAAGAAAATGCAGTAAGTGATTTTAGAACACTCATTGGTTCTACAAATCCCGAAGAGGCTGCCGAAGGAACACTACGTAAACTTTATGCAACGTCTATGGGTGAAAATGCAGTTCACGGTTCAGACAGTGATGAAAATGCTTCAATTGAGGCTTCTTTTCATTTTTCACAAAGAGAGCGCTTCTAAACTAAAGTGATTTTTTGAACAAAATCACCACCTAAGTGATTATTTATCCTCTTGACGAGGGAGTCTAACCCATAACTTAATTCCATTTTAAGTGGAGCTGAGCTGACTGTTACGTATAAAGTGTTGTGAGAAAACCTTACTTCATCAGTATAATTTTGAATATGCGGACCCATGGTTTCTTCCCATGCATTACATATTCTTACTTTTTGAACTCCTTTTTTTAATGATTTTTGACCTACAATGTCTTGAAGAACCGACTTAATGGGCTTGGGTTCGTATTTATCCTTCGAATCACTCATTTTCAGGCAATGTTTTACTGATAAGAGGTCTTTTGTAGTGAAAACTTCGATCTTGATGAAATAACACTAATTTTTCGGAATCCAGATATTTGATGGTTTTAAACCAAGTGTTCCAGGGTGAAGTAAACTGTAAAATAAAATCTCCCTTAGTTTTGAGGATTTCAAACCTAATAGCACTATCAGAGGTTTTAAAACTTCCGTTTATTTGAGGGGCCACTTTTTTATAAATTCCGGTATTATTTTGGGTTGAGTAATAATCATAAAGAAGGAAGGACTGCTTACTTTCAAAAATTTCATCTTTTTGTTGAACAAATTCAATTTGCCAATATCCATCTATCTGATCAAGATCGATATGTGATTCTCCTTGACAATTAAGAAATAAAAAAAACGCTAAAAGAAGAAAAAACAGTTTCAATTTCTACAATTTAAAGATTTCGTAGCCTGCTTCGGTATCGGCCAGTGCGTCTAAGGTACGATCTTCATGCGTATCAGTGATAAATATTTGTCCAAAATCATTTCGATCTACTAATGAAATAATTTGGGAGACTCTTTTCTGATCAAGTTTATCAAAGGCATCATCCAGAAGTAAAATAGGAGCTCCCCCAGTTTGAGATTTTAAAAAGTCAAACTGTGCTAATTTCAACGCTACTAAAAAAGTTTTTTGTTGCCCTTGACTCCCAAATCTTTTTATGGGTTGACCTTCCTTTAGAAAAAGGACATCATCTTTGTGAATTCCAACGCTAGTATGTTGTATTGCTCGGTCTTTTCCCAAACTTGTCTGAAGTAATGAGCTATGAGAATTGGCTTGTAATTGACTTTCGTATTCTATATTCACAAATTCTTCTCTACTGCTTATTTCTTCATAACGAGACTTGAAAATCGGAATAAAAGCCTCCATAAATGTTTTTCGTTTTTCGAATATAGGGCCACTTCTTTCCACGAGTTGATCATTATAAACATCAAGTGTAGCCTTATCAAAAGTCTGATTTAAAGCAAAGTATTTTAACAACGCATTCCGCTGTGATAGAATTTTATTGTATTCCAGTAAGTGTTGTAAAAAAGCAGTATCTGTCTGGCCTATAACACCGTCAATAAATTTTCTTCGAGTACTGCTTCCTTCTGAAATAAGATCACGGTCAGAAGGTGAAATGATTACCGTTGGGATTAACCCAATATGATCAGCAAGTTTTTCGTAGGTTTTTCCGTTGCGCTTTACAATTTTTTTTTGTCCTTTTTTTAAACTGCATATTATTTTCTCTTCCCTATTCTCCTTTTCAAAACGACCTTCAATAACAAAAAAATCCTCACCTATTTGGATGTTTTGAAGTGCGACTGGATTAAAGTAGCTTTTTCCTAAGGCGAGGTGATATATTGCATCCAATATAGTAGATTTTCCTACTCCATTGTCTCCAACAAAGCAGTTTATCTTTGGATTGAGAACAAAAGTCTTAGAACTGATATTCTTGTATTGCGTGAGGGTGAGTTGTTTTAAAAGCATGAATTACAAAAATAATAACTTAGAAGCTAGCTTTTAGCTTTTTGAATTAGAATAAAAAGACTAATTTTACGCGCTAAAATAAGTTACCATGGCTACATATAAAAAACGAGGCGCAAAAAAATCAGTCACTCCTAGCAGAGAGAATGAGGCTGTACAAGAGAGTACTACAGCAGAGGTTTTTGAGACTTTGGATACTACTGCAAACAGAACCGAAGAATGGGTTGTAAAATATCAAAATATTATTTTAGGTTTTATAGGTGTAATTGCTATTGGTGTTTTAGGCTACTTAGGGTACTCTAATTTTGTTTCTGAACCCAAAGCTAAAGAAGCGGTTAGTGAACTCAACCAAGCACAATATTATTTTGAATTGGCAGTTAACAGTGTCAATTCTGACTCACTTTATCGTAGAGCTTTGAATGGAGGAGAAGGGAAATATGGTTTTTTAGATATTATTGAGAATTATAAAGGAACATCAGCTGCCAAACTTGCTACTTACAGTGCAGGGATGGCCTATCTGAATTTAAAAGAATACGACAACGCCATCGCTTATCTAGATAAGTTTAGTGCAGATGATGTGTTGTTAAGTGCCCTTGCAAAAGGAGCTATTGGTGATGCCTATGCCCAACTTGGTCAGACGGATGAAGCATATAAATATTACCTTGAAGCTTCTAATGCGAGTGAAAATATGTATTCCACTCCAAAATATTTATACAAGGCTGCTATGTTGGGAGCTGAGAATGGAAAAATTAAGCAAGCGATATCCTTTTTAGAGCGAATTCAAAGTGAATATCCAAAAGCTGAAGAAGCAAAATGGGTTGCTGTTCAAAAGGGTAAATTAGAAAACATGAAGCCCTAAGGAGATGGCAACTGCCAATCAAAACCTTTCAAGTTACGACCCCAGCACTGTTCCTGATGGCAGTTTATTCACAGTACATTTAGTTGTTTCCGAATGGAATTCGTCTATTACAGAAGCTCTGTGCGAGGGTGCAGTGGTGACCTTAAATAAGCATGGTGTTAAAAAATCTAATATTAAAATTTGGACTGTACCCGGTAGTTTTGAACTTATCTATGGAGCTAAAAAAGCTCAATCATTCAATCCAGATGCAGTAATCGCGATAGGAAGCGTAATTAAAGGTGAAACTCAACATTTTGATTTTGTATGCCAGGCGGTTTCCCAAGGAATCAAAGACTTGAATATTGTTTCTGACGTTCCTGTAATCTTTTGTGTTTTAACAGATGATACACTTGATCAGGCTAAAGATAGAAGTGGAGGAAGACATGGAAATAAAGGAACTGAAGCAGCTTTGGCTGCACTTCAAATGAGTAAACTTCGAGCAATTCAGTAAGAGAACTTTCTCTTGTTTGGATAACAATATTTTCATCGCTTTCTTGTATTTTTGAGTTATGTTAAAGTCAAGTTTATTTAAACTACGCAAAAATAGAAGGTATAATTATACGCCCCGATATTATAAGGGAAAGGATGATGGAAATTTATATGAATTTGATTCAAAATTTTCAAAATTTCGAGACACTTATAATGCAAATGATTTTGGTCACCAATGGAAGGAAGTACGATCACAAATGCGAACCCGTAAAAACAGATCACTTTCATTACGCTTGCTGGTCATTATTTTGGTACTAGTTTTTTTGGCTCTTTATATTTTGGATTTTGACCTTAGCCTATTTATTCCACAAAATTAATGTCTGCTAAAATATCGCTTTTACCGGATCATGTTGCCAACCAGATAGCAGCTGGCGAAGTTATTCAAAGACCTGCTTCCGTAGTTAAAGAATTACTTGAAAATGCTGTGGATGCCCAAGCTGAAACAATTCAATTGGTGATCAAAAACGCTGGGAAGACATTGGTCCAGGTCATTGATGACGGAGTTGGGATGAGTAATACAGACCTTCGATTGGCTTTTGAACGACATGCGACTTCTAAAATTAATGTGGCTGAAGATTTATTTGAATTAACCACCAAAGGTTTTAGAGGGGAAGCGCTTGCCTCTATTGCTGCCATTGCTCATGTGGAAACTCACTCAAAAGCAGAAGCTGATGAGGTTTCACACAGTCTTAAAATCGAGGGTAGTAAGGTAGTGGATCAATCATTATCTACTCAGCCTAATGGGACTTCAATTGCAGTTAAGAGTCTTTTTTATAATATTCCAGCACGAAGAAACTTTCTAAAATCAGATCAGGTAGAATTACGTCACGTAATTGACGAATTTCATCGAGTAGCACTTGCCCATCCTGAAATTAAGTTCCAATTCTTCAATAATGGAGACGAGCTATTTGACTTACCTGTTTCAAATTTAAAACAACGTATTACCGGGATTTTTGGAAACAAATGGGATGCTCAACTTGTCCCCATAGAAGAAAAAACATCGCTTGCTCAGATCAAGGGTTTTGCCGTCAAACCCGCTTTTGCTAAAAAAACTAGAGGGCAACAGTTTTTCTTTGTGAATGACCGATTTATTAAAAGCCCTTTTTTACATCATGCGGTTAGTGCAGCTTTCGAAGGTCTTTTGAGACCGGGATACCAGCCGGGTTATTTTTTGTACCTCGATGTGGACCCCAAATCTATTGATATCAATATCCATCCAACAAAAACTGAGGTAAAGTTTGAGGAAGAACAGAATTTGTATGCAATTTTAAGATCAGCTGTAAAACACAGTCTTGGTATTTTTCAAGTAATGCCTTCACTTGATTTTGAACAAAATACGGCTATGGAAGTCCCCTATTCGTTTAAGGATAAAACCGCTGTACCGCCCCCAATACAAGTTGATTCTAACTTTAACCCTTTCAATGATAATTACAACTCTGCTTCAAGCTCATTTGTATCTAAAAAAGATTCGCACTGGGAAGGACTATACAGTGGTTTAAAAGAAGAAGGTAGTACTTTCGTCAATCCTCAGAAAGAATCCTTGATTGAGGTTACTGAAAGCCCTAAGGTTTTTCAGTTGTTTTTAAAATACATCGTTTGCCCACTTAAAACACATATGCTTGTGATAGATCAAGGGCGCGCGCATCAGCGGGTATTATATGAACGTTTCCTAAATTCAATCACAAATAAAAAGGGAGTAAGTCAACAGTTACTTTTTCCTGTAGAAATGAATTTAAACCCTCAACAGCTTGATGAATTTCAACATGTGGATGCAGCCCTTGAAATGTTGGGATTTCAATTAATTTTAAAAAGTAAAAACAGATTAGTTATCAAAGGAGCTCCAGACCACTGTCCAACTTCTAAAATTGAGACGGTTATTGAATCTATTCTGTCTGATCACGAAGAAGAATCAAGTTTAGAGCACTTTAGCCATGCTGATCAAGTTGCTAAGACTATGGCAAAATGTCTATCCATAAAGTCTGGAGAGCATTTAGAAGCCAAAGAACAGCAGGCCTTATTAGACGATTTTTTTGGGTGCAAGGAAACCACAGTATCACCTTTTAATCGTCAGATTTTTATTACTTTAGAAAAGACAGAGATCGAAAAAAAGCTAAATTAATGCTAAATATCACAGACACCGTAAAACATCTTTTAATCATCAATGTGATTTTTCTTTATCGCAACTCTAGCATTGGGAGATATCGTTTTCGATTTATTTGCACTTCATTATCCATCCAATCCAAAATTTCAGTTTTGGCAACCCTTGACCCATATGTTTATGCATGGGGATTTAGGGCATATATTTTTTAATATGTTTGCTCTTTACATGTTTGGAATCCCAATCGAGCAAATGTGGGGTCGAAACAAATTTATTTTCTTTTACCTTTCAACTGGATTCGGTGCAGCTGCATTACAGCTTGGATTATATTATTTTCAAGTTAGTGAGGTTTATGATTTACTCGCTTTTCAGGGACAAACCTCTAGTCAGATCGTTAATTTTTTTGAAACACGTGATCTACCTTATTCATTAATAGAGCAGATAGGCAGGGAAAAACTTCTTTCTGGTTTATCAGCTTTTAATGCAGTGATGGTAGGTGCATCAGGAGCATTATATGGTGTTTTGGTAGCTTTTGCTTTTTTGTTTCCAAATGCACGGTTGATGCTTCTTTTTCCTCCGATACCCATTAAAGCTAAGATTTTGGTACCCTTGCTCATTTTAGGGGATTTATTCTTCGGGTTCACTTCCTACTCCATAGGCCCCATTGCACATTTTGCACACGTTGGTGGAGCAGTAACAGGTCTAGTCATGATGTGGTACTGGAAAAAAAGTCAGTTTGATCAAAATCGTTGGGATTAATGAATTTTAGAGATCAAATCCGTTACCGAATCCAGCAATTAAATCAAGCAGAAAAATTAATTCTCCTAAATGTAGCTTGTTTTGTTTTGCCTTTGTTTTTTAGAACTATTTTTTTTCTTTTTAATATTCCTTCAGAGGCCTTAATAGGCTGGTTTGAACTTTCAGCCGATTGGGGAGAGCTGCTTTTTAAACCGTGGACAATTTTGACCTACAGTTTTATGCATTCTGGATTTTTTCATCTTTTTTGGAATATGTATTTACTCTATTTTGTATCGCGTTTATTTTTGAATTTATTTCCTTCAAGAAAATTTTTCAATGTCTATTTTCTCGGTGTGCTTATAGGGGGGCTTACTTTTCTTTTGAGCTACTCTGTTTTTCCTGCCTTTCAAAACTCATCACCAATTATGGTGGGAGCCTCCGCAGGAGTAATGGCAGTTTTTATTTTTATGGCTACGTATTCGCCAGATTTGGAGGTCCGATTAATTTTTTTCAATGTAAAACTTCGTTATCTAGGTATAGCATTTATAGTCTTAGATATAATTCAAATACCATATGGCAATGCAGGAGGTCATTTAGCTCATCTTGGAGGAGCAGCTCTTGGTTATTTTTACGTTCTAAGACTTAATCAAGGGGTAGATATTGGATTGCCTTTTGAATCATTCACTAGTCGCTTGCTGAATTTGTTCAATAAAAAATCTAATTTAAAAACGGTATATAAAAACAAATCCAGTAAGGTTGGTAAAGAGAGGGCCTCGATCGAAGCTATAGACCAACGTAAAATTGATGCTATCCTTGATAAAATAAGTAAATCAGGATATGACAGTCTTTCGCAAAAAGAAAAAGACTTTCTCTTTCAAGCTGGTAAAAATAAATAAGTGAAGGCAAGAAATAAAAAGAATTCATTTTTGTTTAAGTTACTGTTAACGATCAATTTCGTTTTTTTGGTTTTACAACTATTTAGTATGGGTGTGCTGGGTGAGTTTATTGTCATTCCATTACTTTCATTAGCAGTACCTTTATTGTGTCTTATAAATATATTTTTCTTTATTTATTGGTTGCTTCGTTTTAAATGGCCAGTATTTTTGTTTTTAGGAGGATTGCTTATCAGTTTTGAGGAATGGCAATTATTCTATCAGCTGGAAAACAAAGGTATTCCAGCCTCTGATGGATTGAAAGTAATGAGTTATAATGTACGCTCTTTCAATCGGTTTAAATGGCTAGAAGAAACAAAGGTTTCTTCTTCTATTGAGCATTTTATTTCTGAAAGTAAGGCAGAGGTCATTTGTTTTCAAGAATATGCCAAGAATGAGGCGCCAAAGTTTGAGGATTATCCCTATCAAATTTTTAAACCTTACGTTGAAAACGGTAAAATTGGTTCCTGCATTATATCTAAATATCCCTTAATTAAATCTGAAGCAATTTCTTTTGAGGGTTCCTTAAATGGAGGTATGCAAAGTGATTTAATTTGGAAAAAGGATACACTGAGAATTTATAATTTACATTTTGAATCTTTTCGTCTCGATAGCAAAGATTCATTAATCAGTTCAAATTATTCAGAAAAAATTAGAGCGAAACTAAAGACGGTCTTCAAAATTCAGAACCAACAAGTTAATCAATTCAATGCCTTATCTAAACTAAATTCATATCCAGAAATTATTTGTACAGATTTGAATAACAATGCTTTTTCAAGAGCGTATAAAGAAATTCAGAAAACACGGGTTGATGGTTTTTTAGAGAGAGGGGCTGGTTTTGGCGCTACGTATGATTTTTTAAACATGCCCATGCGTATTGATTTTATTTTCACTTCTCCTAAACTTCGAGTAGTTGATTTTGAAACTCATGGGGTTAAATTATCTGACCATAAACCCATATCGGTAAGATTAGAAAAAAGTTAAGATGAAATGACTTTTTGAGTTTTTAGATATGCTACACTATCAGGACCAAGATTAAACACTACATCCAAAATACTTAAATTCCTTAGGAATCCATTTTTACTTTCAAATACTTGGGTGTAAGGTACATTCTGAAAAAGATAATCTTTTTTTGCATTGACTAAAGTATCCATCCTCAGATGTGCTTTAGCATTCCATTTTACGAGTTTGTAGTTTAAAGGTGCATCGATTAAGTCCATTATTTTGAGTAAAACGTCAAGATTAAAAGTCATCAAACGGTTTACTTTTTTTTCGAAGAAGGGAGCGAGATCTGGCTCGTAGTATTCAAAATACGGCGAAGACCGATAGGCATTACAAATGGATTTCCAGTGATGTTTTTGCCAATTCATGTCGTTTGAAACACAAACTTCGTGCTCTTTTTGATGCCATTGAGTTTTATTGTGTTCAACAGGAATGGTTAATTTGAGTCTTCCGTTGGCTCCGTGTATTTCAGTTCTATTTCTGAAAGTTTGTTTTTGGAAGTGTGTATCCTCTACAAATAATATTTTAGTTTGATTCAAGATCCAGCTGCAGTAGAAAACATTTGGAAAGTAAGCTAGACAAACAACAGGAATCATGTCACTTTCGTAGATTTTTTTCTTCGAATATAGACAATGACCTGCCAAATCACAACCACTCCAACAAAATATGGGAAGTAAGAAAAACGGTCACCAGGACCATCTACAGTCGTAAATACTCGTTCCCAACGCACTTTCCAGTTTTTAATACCATCATTAATTCCTTTAATGCTAAACCAAATAAAGATTGGTTTGCCAACAATATGATCATCTGGAACAAAACCCCAAAAGCGACTGTCCTCAGAACGATGTCTATTGTCTCCCATCATCCAATAATAATCTTTTTTGAAGGTGTAACTAGTACTTCTTGTTCCATTGATTAAGATATCTGAAGGGGTCATCTCCAACTCATTTGACTCATAATCATTGATAATTTTTTTGTACAGAGGTAGATTAGATCGAGTTAGCTCTAGGGTCATTCCCTTCTTAGGTATAAGTAAAGGTCCAAAATTATCTTCGTTCCAATCATAAGGAATTTTATTTGGAAAAAAGGATTCGTTGGGCACTTTGATTGAAGTTACTCTTCTCATGACACTGTCAATTCCTGACGTATTTCGAAGGAGTTCAGCCTCTTTTAAAGTGAGCGTCATATTTTTTTTTGCTTCAAGTAATTCACTTACCCGTAATCCTAATTCACCTATTAATCTTGGGGGAAGACCTTTTGACTCAGTCGTAACAACAAAATTATCTGGAGTGTTTCCGGTCCTGTTTACAATGTATGGGAGTATTTGTTGATAACTGCTTACAGTAATATTCTCAATTTTATACCTGCGGTAGAATGATTCAAATCCTTCGGCTAATAATTTCTTAGAGGACACTCCTTTTTTTGCATATGCGCTATGACTGAATTGAATTTTTGTTCTACTCGAATAGGTGTTTTTCGTTCCGTTAATGTGTATAAGTCCATCGATGATTTCTAACGTATCACCCGGTATTCCGACGCATCGTTTTACGTAGTTTGATTTTTTATCAATGGGTTTGTCTACTCTTTTTTCTTTTACAAAAAATTGCCGAACTGTATCAGCTGGCCAACTGAATACAACAATATCGTTACGTTTGATTTTCTGAAGTGCAGGGAGCCTAAAGTAGGGGAGTTGTGGTTTTTTTAAGTAAGATCGAATTTTTAGTCCAGGGATCGTATCGTGAACCATAGGGAAAGAAACTGCAGTCATAGGAGCCCTAGCACCGTAGTGGAATTTACTTACGAAAAGAAAATCACCAATAAGTAAAGATTTTTCAAGAGAACCTGTTGGTATGATATAAGGCTGTATAAAGTAGTTATGGACAATCGTTGCTGCGACTATTGCAAAGAGAATAGAACTTACTGATTCTCCTATTCCTGTTTTTGGTTTTAAACTACGGTCTGAAATATATTTAGGATTTTTGCCGTAGTTTATGCTAAAAATACTCAGTCCGAAACTCAAAAGAACCAAGAAGGTATCAGACATTTTGTTTTTGCCAAAACTTCTTAGGATTTCTACCCAAATAATACCGAGCATGACCAGGTTGATAGTTGGAATAAAAAGTAAAAAGACCCACCATTTTGGTCGATTAATGATCTTCATTAAAATCACTGCGTTGTATACTGGTATTGCAGCTTGCCAGGCTTTATGCCCGGAAGCTACATAGAGTTTCCAAGTGCCTAAAAAGTGAATGATTTGGAGGGACAAAGCAAAAAGGACCCATTGAGAAAGTGTCATGAATTAACAAGTTTTATCAAAGATAAGAGTATCCTCTAAATGAGGTGAACAATTAAGAAATATTTAGAACATCATCCATACTAAAAACACCTTGCCTTCCAGCAAGCCATTCAGAAGCAATAACAGCTCCTAAAGCAAAACCGTCTCTACTTAAAGCCACGTGCTTTAGGCTAATCTGGTCAACAGTTGAAGTGTATTTTACTGAATGAGTTCCAGGAACTTCACCTTCTCTTATAGAATTAATATTGAGTTTGTTTTTGGTGTTCCCTTCCAGCTCCCATCCCGACAGATGAGATTCCTTTAGTAATGTTTCTGCTAATGAAAGTGCAGTACCGCTTGGTGCATCTAATTTATGTATGTGATGAATTTCTTTGATGGAGGGATGATAATTTTCCTGATGTGGTTTCATGAGTTTTGCTGCAATGGCATTCATTTTAAAAAAAAGGTTAACTCCAATGCTGAAGTTAGAAGCATATAAAAAACCTGATTTCTTAAGGCTGCAATAGTCAATCACCTCTTGATAGTGATCTAACCACCCCGTAGTTCCGCAAACGACAGGTATTTTTTTATCAAATGCAGTCTTGATATTCTCAACTGCAGCATGGGGTACACTAAAATTTATGGCGACATCTGCTAGAGATAAGTTTCCAATGGAATTGTCCTTATCTAATGTAAAAACAATTTTATGAGCTCTTTCTTCGGCAAATTTCTCAATTGCCTTTCCCATGCGTCCGTAACCTAATAGTGCGATATTCATTATTTAAAATTTTACTGCCAGTCTGATTCCTCTCTGATACTCGTCAAAAATTAAATCTGGTGTGATACTTAAATCGTCGTTAACATTGAATTGAAGTAAGTGAGCACTAACGTTAGCCTCTAAAATATTGAGCATGTAAGAGGCTGCTAATAAAAGCATGGCAATGTCACGATAATTTTTATGAAACTCGATACCAATAAGTAATTGATCAGTGGTGATTGGGATATCTTTTTCTAAGAAACGATCATTGAAAATTCCATTCAGCCTTTGTTTGTAGGCTGTCCTGTACTCTTTCATCTGGTTGTTTTGAAGGTTGTAGTAATAAAAAGAGGTTCCCATAGCTGCATAAACTAGTGGAATTTTCCAGGCCTTGCCAAGATAAGCTTGCCCTAAACCAGGTACGATCGCAGAATAAAAAGCAGCTTTTGATGGGGTTAAAGGATCATTTACAAGACGTTGAATACGAGGAGAAAAGTTTTTTGCATAAGCCAAAGAGTCAGGGATGATGAACTCATTCTGTTCCCTTGAATTTTCTTCTTTATCATCTTCTTGTCCAAAAGCCCAAAAAGAGAGGAACATAAAGAGGCTACCTATAAAGAGCTTAATCTTCACCTTTTATTTTATTTAAAATATGTTGGAGCTTTTCTTGGGATTCAAAACTAATTTTGAGTTGCCCCTGGCCTTGACCATTTGCAGTTGCAGATACAGGGGTATCAAAAAACACTTCAAGATCACTTGCTGCTTGTTCAACGTAGGGGGGGTGGTAATTCTTAACTGGGATCGCTTTTGGATCTTTAAGTTTACGAACTAGGGCTTCAGTTTCGCGAACAGAAAGTCTTTTTTTAACTATAATTTTATATAGTTTGATTTGTTCTTTTTGAGAATCGATATTAATAAGCGCTCTCCCGTGGCCCATACTGATGAACCCATCTCGTATTCCAGTTTGGATAATGGGATCTAATTTGAGTAAGCGCATATAGTTGGTTATGGTAGACCTTTTTTTACCCACTCTTGAACTTAATTGATCTTGTGTTAAATTGATTTCTTCTATCAATCGTTGGTATGAAAGGCCAATTTCTATGGGGTCTAAGTCTTGTCTTTGAATATTTTCAACGAGTGCCATTTCCAACGATTCTTGATCATCAGCAAGCCTAATAAATGCGGGAATTGTTTTTAAGCCTGCCATTTCAGAAGCTTTAAATCTTCGTTCCCCTGCAATTAATTCAAACCCATCTCCCTTTTTGCGAACGGTTATGGGTTGAATTACACCAAGTTCTTTTACAGATTGGCTTAGTTCTTCCAAAGTCTCTTCATTAAAATTGGTTCTAGGTTGAAAAGGATTAGCCGTTATTTTATTAAGTTCAAGTTCAATGACACTGCCTATCAGAAGATCAGCATTTTTGTCATTGATGGATTCTATGGCATTTTCAGGATCATTTAATAGAGCTGATAAACCTCTACCTAGTGCTTGTTTTCGACTTGATTTTGCCATGTGATTTTTATTTGTTGCGTTTGATGATTTCGCTGCCCAAAGATAAATAACTTTTTGCTCCACGACTGGAAGCATCGTAACTGATTATATCTTCACCAAAACTAGGGGCTTCACTCAGTCTTATATTTCGTTGAATAATCGTTTTGAATACCATTTTACCAAAATGTTTCTTCACTTCCTCTACTACTTGGTTTGAAAGCCGTAAACGGGTGTCGTACATCGTCAGTAATAATCCTTCGATGTCAAGGTCCTTATTATGAAGCTTTTGAACACTCTTAATTGTATTGAGTAGTTTGCCTAAACCTTCTAATGCAAAATATTCACACTGAATTGGAATGATGACTGCATCAGCTGCTACAAGTGAATTTAGTGTAATTAGTCCTAAAGAGGGAGCACAATCAATTAAGATATAGTCATATTGTTCTACGATACCAATTAAAGCTTTCTTAAGCATGTATTCACGTGATTCTTTATCGACCAGTTCAATTTCGGAAGCGACTAAATCAATGTGAGAAGGGACTAAATCTAGATTTGGACTAGCTGTGGATAAAATAGCCTCTTCTATCTTGATACTGTGTTCTAACAGTTGATAGGTTCCCCACTGAACACTTTGCACATCAATTCCCAACCCAGAGGTAGCATTGGCCTGAGGATCAGCATCAATCAAAAGAACTTTTTTTTCCAATACACCCAGAGCAGCACCAAGATTTACAGCAGTAGTAGTTTTACCTACTCCTCCCTTTTGATTTGCGATGGCAATAATTTTACCCATTGTGAATTTTTAGCTTTTAAAAATACAATTATTTAATCCGACAGAAAACATTAAAAGAGGACTTTTGTTGAAGCAATTTTCTTACTCTAAACTAAATTGTTTTTAGTTCGAACTGTCTTGCGATTCGATGATAAATACGGTTTCATTATTTTTTTTGTGACCATAATTTTCTCTTGCAAAACGTTCTAAGCTATCCTGATCTTGAAGGATCTCAATTGTTTTTTGATCCTTTTTTATGATTTCATTCAGTACTTTTCGTTCTTTTTCTAGTCGATCAATCTCCTGATTTAATTCTGAATGTATAGACCAGGAATTTGTATCAAGGAAAAACATCCAAATAATAAAGGCAAGGAGAATTGTACCATAGAGCAGATAGGGTTTTTTGTTATTTCTAATACGTTCCCAGAGGACTCTAAAATTCATTTGTTCAAAACTGATTTCTGGATATTAGTGACTTGCTGATTAGTGATTTGTTTTTCAAAATTATTACCCCATTCGTTGAGAATGTAGTTCATTACATCAGCGATTTCTTCATCATCTAAACCCTGAGAGACCATTACTCCGTCATAAATCTCATCGTTCACGGTAATCTGTCCTCGTAGTCCATATTTTATTCCTGCAATACTCTTCTCAATATTATCTGTGAGATAGTCTGATGATTTTAATGGAGGAAAAACACCTGAAACTCCTTCGCCAGAAGTAAGGTGGCATTGCACACAAAAATCCTGATAGATTTCTTGCCCTGCAATAATACTTTCTTCCTTTGTTTTTTCTTGAAAAAGGCTCGTAGCAACTAATCCAACTACAAGAAAGTAAAACAAACTAAAGAGCTTCATTAATTCGGTATGATTTTTAATATTCCCTTACCTTCTACTCCAATATATAGGTATCCCTCAGGACTTTGAACAACCTCTCGAACACGGCCTATTTTATCCAAGACTTTTTCTCTTTTGACCACTTTATCATTTTCAATGACAAGGCGTTCTAGATATTCAAATTTAAGTGACCCTACAAATAGATCATCTTTCCAGTCTTTATAAACACCTGAGGTTGAAAAAG
>JAQWHT010000113.1 GCA_029249225.1 Flavobacteriaceae bacterium | reverse complement strand
TTTTGGTAAAGCTGTTTCAGGAATCACCATGGTACTTTTAATTATCGCTGGAGCAGGTTCCTTAAAACAAATTTTAATTGATAGCGGAGTAAGTGAGTATATTGGGAATTTATTACAAATCACTTCAATGTCTCCTTTAATCATTGGCTGGTTAATTGCAACCTTGATTCGTTTTTCTGTTGGTTCTGCAACGGTCGCTGGGTTGACTACTGCGGGAATTGTTTTGCCATTAGTTCAATCTACAGCTGTAAGTCCAGAACTGATGGTCTTAGCGATTGGTTCAGGAAGTCTAATGCTATCACATGTTAATGATAGTGGATTTTGGCTTTTCAAAGAATATTTCAACTTAAATGTAAAGGAGACTTTATCTACTTGGACCGTTATGGAAACTTCAATAGGTTTTAGTGGTTTGGTAGGAGTTTTAATTTTAAATCAATTTATCTAGCAAAATGAGTATTGTATTACAAGAGCGTATAGAGGCTTTAGGCTTAATCTTACCCCCAGCACCAAAGCCCCTTGGGGTTTATCGTCCTTTGCTTGTGGTTGGAGATTATCTTTATGTTTCAGGTCAAGGTCCAATTCTAAACAATCAGGGTTTGATCACGGGAAAAGTAGGAGGGACTCTGGATCGAGATCAAGGAAAAAATGCAGCTCGGCAAGTAGGTTTAACCATGCTCTCTACATTAGTAAGCCATATGGAGCAAGGACTTCGAATCAAAAGGGTGGTTAAAGTATTAGGAATGGTGAATGCAACGCCTGAGTTTGAGGAACATCCTTATGTAATAAATGGCTTCAGCGAATTAATGGTAGAAGTTTTTGGTGAAGAAAAAGGGATTGGTGTGAGAAGTGCTGTGGGGATGTCGCTTCCCCAAAATATAGCGGTGGAAATTGAGGCACATTTTTTATTAGAGAACTAATTTTGAATTATGCTAAACAAGTTTAAGGTTCTTGATGAAGATTCACTTTTGACTCCAGGATTGTTGATCTATCCTGACAGAGTTCAACAAAATATTAATGCAATGGTCAGTTTGGCAGGTGGAATAAAACGCTTGATTCCGCATGTAAAAACGCATAAAATGTCAGCTGTGATTAAACTTCAGATGGCTGCAGGAATTCGACAGTTTAAATGTGCTACCCTTTCTGAAGTGCAGCTCCTCATCAACTGTGGTGTAGATAGAATTCTTTTGGCTCATCAACCCACCCTTGAAAAAATGCAGCAGTTTATCTTCTGGCAAAAAACAAATCCAGAGCAGGTTTTTACAACTTTGGTCGATAATTTAGATTCCTTAAAGCTATTTTCAGATCTTGCTAAAAAGAATGGAGTCAAAATCAAGCTTTGGATAGACTTAAATAATGGAATGAATCGAACAGGAATTCTTCCAAAAAAAGCTTTTTTGCTTTACAACGAACTTAAAGATGATGTTCAACTTGAATTTCAAGGGTTACATGTCTATGATGGCCATATACGTCCATTGGACTTAGATGAGCGAATCTCAAAATGTAATTTAGACTTTGAACCCGTAGAAAATTTAGTCGACCAAATTCAAAAGGCTGGGGGAGAAGTACCTGAAATTATTACAGGAGGGTCACCTAGTTTTTATCCACACGCCCTACGAAAAAAATCTTTACTCAGCCCGGGTACTACGCTGCTTTGGGATCTAGGGTACAAAAAAATTTGGAAAGAATCACCTTTTTTAAATGCTGCAGTCCTGGTTACTCGTTTGATCAGTAAACCAAATACAAACATTTACTGTTTTGATCTAGGTCACAAGGCTGTCGCTTCAGAAATGCCTTTGCCCCGTGTTGAGATTTTAGGTTTAGAAAATGCAATCCATAAAGGCCAGAGTGAAGAGCATCTAATAGTTGAATTTACAAAAGAAAATGACTTTAAAGTAGGAGATCTTTTTTATGCCTTACCTTATCATATATGTCCAACAGTTGCAAAATACAATCGAGCTTATACTATTGAGAACGGAGTCAATACTGGGTATTGGGAAATTGAAGCTAGAGATTATCAAATAGAAATTAATCAATGAAATTAATTTTTGACGCCCATCTAGATTTATCTATGAATGCTCTTGAGTGGAATAGAGATTTTCGAAAAGAGATTAATCAAATTCGTGCTTTGGAAGTTGGAATGACAGATTTACCAGACCGGGGTAAAGGAGTAGTTTCTTTTCCTGCTATGCGCAAAGGAAATATTGGCTTGTGCACAGCTACACTCATTGCACGGTTTGTAAAACCTGATAATAAGCTTCCAGGATGGAATTCTCCTGAACAAGCATGGGCACAAACTCAAGGCCAGTTAGCATGGTATCGAGCTATGGAAGCGGAGGGTCAGTTAGTACAGATCAATAACAAAAATCAATTAGAAACCCATTTAGTCGCTTGGGAACAAGAGGCAAGTCAAACACCCATAGGATATCTTCTTAGTCTTGAAGGTGCAGATTCTATACTATCTATCGATCATTTAAACAAGATGTATGATGAAGGACTTCGTGCAATTGGTCCTGCGCATTACGGACCCGGCACTTATGCTTTTGGAACCGATTCTACAGGAGGGATTGGCCAAAAAGGGAAGATGTTGTTGAAAGAAATAGCTGCATTAAATCTCATTTTAGATGTTACACATTTATGTGATCAAAGTTTTTGGGATACCATGGGAGTTTATAACGGACCTCTCTGGGCAAGTCATAGTAATGTCAGGAGTTTGGTTCCTAATGAACGTCAACTTAACGATGATCAAATTAGAGAATTATTGGGTCGAAATGCCGTTATTGGTATGGCTTTCGATGCGTGGATGATGATTCCAGAATGGAAACGCGGGATAACTAATCCAAAAACTAGTGGATTACACTTGGAAATTATCGTCAATCACATTGATCATATCTGTCAATTGGCTGGTAATGCTGATCATGTCATGATTGGTTCCGATTTAGATGGAGGATTTGGTAAAGAGCAATGTCCTGTTGATATTGACACCATTGCAGACCTTCAAAAATTAGATAGTATCCTTCAAAGAAGAGGTTACAGTGAAAATGATATTGAGAATATTTTTAATAAAAACGGTCTTCGGTTTCTTTTAAAAAACCTTCCTGCCTAGTTTATTTTCCAAGTAAATCAAATTGATGACTGTATTTAATAGTGATGCTTTGGTTGTTAAGTGCATCTAAATAATCGGTGTCTTTAATTACATTGATTACTACAAACAGACCTGTATTGGCATTGCGGAGCCATCCAAAACGTGCATTGACAGAAGTGATGTTAGACACGTTGTTGTACTGCACCAAACTTTGCAAAAACATTCGAGGTGTAAAAGAGTAAGCTAAACGAGCACCTGTAATAACAACATTTGCATCTCCGTTTGGAAGCTTTAATCGATTGTAATTTAGAACTCCTTCAGTATTGAATTTATCACCTACTCTAAAGGTGGCTTTATTAGTACTCGAAATCCTGTTTCCGCCAAAGTAACCACCAATTACAGTACGAGTTTGAAAATAAAACTTCCTATTAGCATTGGTCATTAAAACAAGTTGCAATTCTTGATGGTTGTATTCGCCTATATCAACTGTAACGTTAGAAATAGGAAAAGGAGAGAGTACTGTTTCGCGTGTAAAATTGATTCCTGTATGAATTTCAAATCCACTTTCCCAAACCCAATGGTTGTCAACATGTAAAAAACCAGTTTCTTGCGTGTTTTGAAAATTCCAATATCCCCTGTAGGATACATGAGGTCTTACTTCCAGTAATTTCCCAGTGTTTTTTGGACGCCATTGTTTAAAAATCAGAAATTCAGGCTTTTTAAACGCTGAACGTAATAAGAAGCCTACCTCCGGGTTAAACCCTTCTCCAACTTCGGTATAGCCCGCTCTGAGATTCCAACCATTCCAATTGTAAACAGCTAAAAAATTAAACGCGTGATCATTAGCAGTAATCCCGGGAGTGTTACTTTTTGAAATATATCCAGAAAGTTGAGCTTTTTTACCTATTCCCAATTTACCATCCATAGCAAATACACGGTTGTAGTCCATATCGTTTCCAATTCCAGAACGATTAACAAATATTCCTCCTATAGAAGAGCGTTTTGCAGCAAAATCGTGATTGACACGAGCTACTGAGTAGTTATTTTTTATAATGTTAACGTTTCCAGACTCACTTGGAACTTCATCGGTAAACATACTGAGCAAACCGACATTTGTTTGTCCAATTTTTCCTGAAACTCGAGAGCCTCCAATTATTGGAACTAAACTTCCATTGGTTCCAATCCCGATTCGCCTACTAAAGAAAAGATCAACCTCTCCTGGACTGCCCACACTAAATTGTCCAGCATTTTCAAGGAAAAAAGGTCTTTTTTCAGGAAAGAATAAATTGAACCGATCCAAATTTACTTGTTGTTCATCTACTTCAACTTGTGCAAAATCAGTGTTGTAAGTCATGTCTAAAGTTAGACCTGGCGTTAAACTGTATTTTATGTCACCCCCGATTGCTGTTTTACTGTTGCTGTTTTTAGGTGGCTGATTGTTTTGAACTGCTTGAATCAAACCGTATGGAATAACTTTTAGATTTTTTGGTGATTTCAGATCCAGTCCGTGCATTTTACCTGCAAGTGAAACTCTTTTGATATCAAACCCTAAGGGAAGATTTGCCCAATAGGCGGTCTCACTTCGTTTGCTGATATTTCTTTGGAAGTTAATTCCCCAAGTTTTATTTTCTCCTCCGTTGAATCGAATAGATCTTAGAGGTATTGCAAATTCTGCGCTCCAACCGTAATCTCCCTTTTCTGTTTTTACTACCCACGAAGCATCCCAATTGATATTTGTGCCACCAACGACTCCCCCTTGTTGTCGATTTGCACTAAAATTACCAGAGCCTTCATTGTCGATTTGAGCATCGTATTCCATACCGTCAGCATTGGTTCCGAACAAGAAGCCATTTTGTTGATCGTTATAGGTATCGATGATAAATAAAAAACTGTCATCATCATTTAAATCAGCATCTCTACGCGAATCAGAAACCACAATTTCATTGGGCGCTGAGTCATAACAAACAACAGCAACATAAAGTGTTTTAGAAGTATAGGCGATTCTAATTTCAGTGTTTTCTGATGCTGAAGCCCCATAATTGGGTTTAATTTGCTTTAAATCTGTCAAGGGAAGTACAGAATTCCATAGATCCTCGTCCAAAATGTTTCCATCAATAATGGGATCTTCATTCAATGATGTGATATTGAAATTCAAGTTTTTATTGGGGTTAATGCTTTGAGAATAAGCTGATATAAAAAATAATAATGTAAAAGCTAACGCGAAATTTTTCAATTGTTCAAGTTGTTATAATAGAGAACAAAATAACAATAAATTAAGTATACCGAGAGTATCTGAAGAATTGATTTTTTATATTTGATATGATTCAACGTTTAAATTTCATTAATGAAAACTAAATTTTCAGTACTTCTAGTGAGCCTATTATTTAACTTCTCAATTTATGCTCAGCGAGAATTTAAAGAGGTTGCAAAAAGAATTGGTTTGGAAAACATAGAAGAATTCAAGTCATTTTTAGCCCTAGCAAATGATGCGGCTTTACCAGAAGACATTATCCACAATATTTCATGGGCTGAATCCCAATTGCAAGAATTGGGATTTAAGGTCGAAACTTTGGAGACATCAGCATTACCTTTATTATTGGCAAATCAGACTTTTAAAAAAGGGAAGCCTACGATTGCTTTTTACATGCATTTGGATGGTCAGGGGGTTGATCGGACAAAATGGAACCAAGAAGATCCTTATGTAGCGGTATTAAAAAAAATGAATAAAAATGATTTTCAAGAAATAGGGTGGAATAAATTAATGGATGGCGAAATTGATGATTATAGAATTTTTGCTCGTTCAAGCTCAGATGATAAAGGACCTTTTATAATGTTGCTAACAGCACTTAAGCATCTAAGAACAATAGGACAAAGCCCAGAGTTTAATATTAAAATGATCTTGGATTTTGAAGAGGAAAAAAGTTCTCCGGGTTTACCTGAAGCTGTAGAAAAATATAAAGATCGGTTGGTAGCGGATATGCTTTTAATTTTAGATGGCCCTGTTCATTCTTCCGGAAAACCAACCCTGGTTTTTGGTAATCGCGGAATAGCAACCTTGACTTTAACTAGCTTTGGTCCTTTAATGTCTCAACACAGTGGTCATTACGGAAACTATATTCCTAATCCAGCGTTGGATTTATCACGAGCACTTGCCTCTATGAAAGATGAAAAAG
>JAQWHT010000104.1 GCA_029249225.1 Flavobacteriaceae bacterium | reverse complement strand
TCCCAATATTGACAAAAAAATGAATGAATAGCATGCTAGCTATAGCATAACAGTAAATCCTTCGGAAAGGACTCGTTTGTTTTTCTGCACGATATACAATTCGAAAAATCAGAAGTGTGAATAGCATAATTAAAAAACTACTGCCTACAAACCCCCATTCCTCTCCTATCGTACTAAAGATATAGTCGGTATGTTGCTCTGGGACAAAATCTCCTTTTGTCTGTGTTCCATTTAAGTATCCTTTACCAGAAAACCCTCCAGATCCAATGGCAATTTTTGATTGATTAATATTATAACCAATTCCTTTAGTATCCGTTTCCAATCCCAATATAATATTAAATCGATCTCTGTGTCGTTGTTCAAATACAGAGTTGAAAATAAAGTCAACTGAGAAAGAAAAAAGTATAAAGGCACCCAAAGAAATTAAATAAGGACTAAGTTTCGAATTAGCTTTTTTGCCAAAATGATAAACCACTAATACAATTAAAGAAATAATAATGCATACTATGGGAGGCTTAAAGAGCAAGGTGGCGATGAAGATTAAGATTAGTCCAACTCCTAAAAATAACCACCGCAAGTCTAGTCCCTCTCGTATAAAAACAAAAAATAATCCAAAAAACACTAAAGCTGATCCAGCGTCAGGCTGAAGGATGATAAGGACTACCGGCAAAAGAATGAATAGTAAAGCCTTAAACAAATCCTTTTTTTTTCGAATATCAGTTTGAATACCGCTTAAGAAATCTGCAATAACTAGTGCTGTGGTAATTTTTGCAAATTCAGCTGGCTGCAAACTAAAACCCCCAATATTATACCAAGAGGTTGCTCCCGATATAGTTTGTCCAAAAATAAAGAGTCCAATAAGGCTAAAAATGGAAAGTGCATAAAAGATGTAGCTGAGGTGTTCAAAAAAATTTGATTTTATATAGAGCACAAAGGGGAATACAATGAGGCATCCAATAAAAATCCAAAGCTGTTTACTAGCTGCAGTTGAAATATTCCATAGAACAAAAGTAGACTCGTCATAAGTTGTTGAATAAATATTGAGTAAGCCAAAGCTTACCAAGCAAATGTAAATGAATACACTAAGCCAATCTAAACGGTAAAATAGATTATTATTCATTGATTTCGAATGGCTCTCCTGATAAGGGCTTCATGTATTCGTTCATCAAACTTCCGTTAAGCATTCTGTTTTCAAGCCATGTTCTTTTGACATTGCCATTCAGATACTTCTCTATCATCAGACTTGCAATAGGAGCAGCCCAGCGGCCACCCCAATAACCATTTTCAACAAAAACGGCAAGGGCAATTTTAGGATTTTCTTTGGGGGCAAAAGCTACAAATATTGAATGATCCGTAAGCTGTGTTTTTTCCCCATTTAGACGAATGAAATTCTCAGCTGTACCTGTCTTTCCACAAACTTCAATTCCTGGAATTTTAGCCACTTTTGCAGTTCCTTTTTCAATCACTTGATGCATACCTTCAATTACTGTTTCAAAATGTTTTGCCTCAATTAAAGTGTAATTTTTGCTGAATAATGAATCGGTTAGTTCCTGATTATTTTGTTTAGTGAAATGCGGTCTTATATAATACCCTCTATTGGCTATAGTAGCAGTAAAATTTGCCATTTGAATTGGCGTGGTAAGAACTTCACCCTGTCCAATTGCATTTGATATTACGGTTGTTGGCCCCCAGCTACCCTTTGCATACCATTGGTTGTAATAGGAACTTCCTGGTATAAACCCCTTTTTTCCAATCGGTAGATCATAGCCAAGGTAATCACCCAATCCAAAGCTTTCAAGATGTGATTTCCAACGATCAATACCAATGGCAGCAGTTGAATCTTTACCAATTAAATTAACATAAGTTTTGGCAAAGTAACTGTTACATGAATTATAAATCCCACTCAATAAGTCGTTTGATGTGCCATTTGGACAATGACACTTCATAAAAGCTCCTCTGGCATAATAATGACCATGGTTACAAGTATATACAGTATTAGGTGTTATGACATTTTCTTGGAGGGCAATCAGTGCATTCAATGTTTTAAAAGGAGAACCAGGCGAATATTCTGCTTGAAGGCCCCTGTCAAATAACGGTTTAGCTAACGTATCATTGACTAAGTCTCTAAAATTTTTAGATCGGGCGCTACCTAATAACAAATTTGGATTATAGCTTGGTGCTGTTACTAATGCCAATACTTCACCCGATGAGGGTTCAATAGCGACAATACCACCCCTTTTGTTTTGCATCAAAGAAGCACCATAGGTTTGTAATTTAGCATCTAAGGTCAATGTTATATTCTCAGCAATTTCCGGTTTGGTGTCGTATAAGCCTTCTTCATAGCTTCCAATAATTCTATTGAACCGATCCTTTTGGAAAAACTGTTCTCCTTTTATACCCCTTAGCTTAGATTCATATGTTTTTTCGATACCCTGACGACCTATCATTTCTCCTAAATCATAATCGTTTTTATTTTTGAGTTCAAAAGGGTTAATTTCGCTGGTATATCCCAAAATATTAGAGGCAATAGGGTGAATATAATCCCTGATCGTTTTCTTCTGGAAATAAAATCCAGTATACTTCCAAATTTTTTCCTGAAATAAAGCTTGCTTTTCTTTACTTATTTGACGTGAAATCACTGAAGGCATTTTAGAAGAAAACCTCTTTGCATTTTTTAACCGATCCACAAGCTCTTCTTTCTGTATTTCTAAAAATGTTATGAGTTCTAAAGTGTCAAAAGGGATGGTATTTTCAGGAATTACCATTAAATCATAAACTGGCTGATTAGCAACTAAAAGAATCCCATTTCTATCATAAATAAGTCCTCGGGTTGGATAGACTGGTCTTTTTTCTACTGCATTGTTAAGGGAGAGTTCGTTGTAACTTGAATTAAAGATTTGTAAGGATAGCAGTTGAACCAGAAACAGCAAAGAACTTCCTAAAGTAAAACTCAATAAAACGAATTTTCTGATCATTTTCTGTTGGGGTAAAAGTTTAATATAATACCCATTAAAATTAATGAAAATATTGAAGTAACTAAGGTGTTTTTAGCGATAAGAAAAATAGCATCCCAGCTAAAGTAAACCAATGTAAAATAGAGTGTATGATGAAGAATAATTATGAAAAGTAGATAAATAAATTTATTTAATGTCCTTGGGTCACTAAAATAGCTTTGTGGGGGGTCCATTGTCACGCCAAAAGCATATCGGATGATAAGGGGTCTTGAAAAGCCAAGGGTTAAGGTTGCAATAGTATGAGCACCTCCTGATTGAGAAAGAAAATCAATTAAAAACCCAAGTAAAAAAGAAAGTAAGATGAGGACAGTTTGATTACTTTCAAATCGATAAAGAGTAAAAAACAATAAATAGAGTATTGGATTTATAGATCCAAAAATATGCATTTGATTAAAAAGAAAAACCTGACCTAAAACCATGAAAACAAAAGAAATTATTGGGACGAAAGAAAATGATTTCATTGGGGTGTGTTCTTTTGAAGTGACTGTAGCTCTTGAGCGTCCAAATTTTCTAAAACGTAAACATAGAAAATTTGAGAGGGGTCGTTAAAAAGTAACGCATCTACACTATAATAACCGTTACCTTGAATTTTATTAAGTTTTGAAATTTTACCAATTGGAATTCCCAATGGAAAATAAGATGACATTCCTCCTGTTATAAGAGTATCCCCTACACTGATTTTGGCATTAGAGATAATGTCCTCGACTTTAAATTCTAGAGGGGTTTTTCCAGACCAAACAAGAGATCCAAATGCTGGACTTTTATTGGTTCTGACATTAATTTTTAAATCTTGATGAAGAATAGAAATTACGTTTGAATAATTTTTTGATACGGAGTGTACTACCCCAACAATTCCATTATTTGAAATAACACCCATTTCGGGTTGAACCCCATTTTCAGATCCAATATCCAAGATTAAAAAGTTCCTCTGATTTTGATAACTATTTTTAATCACGTTGGCTCTTTTTACTTTAAAAGGAAATCGCTTTGGAGGTTTTAAAGCTTGAGGATATAGAGGGATGTAATCAGTATTTAATTGAATTTTTTTGAGTTCTTCGTTTTCTTTTAGGAGTTGCTGGTTTACAACTTTAAGGTTCAAATAGCTCGAAAAAGCATCTCTTATGTCGTAGAGTTTTGAGGACATAAAAAAGCCGTACTTCTGAATATTGTATTTGTGAAAAGGACTTTGATTGAAAGAAAATGAAACGGAAAAGCCTAATAAAAGAAAATAGAGTATGGGATTTCTAAATTGGAGAAGCGCATTGAAGATTCGCTGCATACCAAAATTATTTAATCAAAACAGTTTTAAAACGCTCAATATTTTTCAATGCAATACCAGTACCTCTAACCACAGCTTGAAGGGGATCCTCAGCTACGTATATTGGTAAGTCAGTTTTTTGAGAAAGCCTTTTATCCAGTCCCCTTAATAATGCACCTCCACCAGCAAGATAGATACCTGTATTATAAATATCAGCAGCCAATTCGGGAGGGGTTTGAGACAACGCTTCCATAATGGCATCTTCAATCCGTAAGATTGATTTGTCTAACGCTTTAGATATTTCCGTATGATTAATAATTACCTGTTTTGGTTTACCTGATAGGAGGTCTCTTCCTTGAACTGACATTTCTTCAGGAGGATTATCTAGATCTTCGACAACGCTTCCTACAATAATTTTTATTTTTTCAGCTGTTCGTTCTCCAACATATAGATTGTGTTTGCTTCGCATATAATTAATGATGTCACTAGTAAATACGTCACCTGCAATTTTAATAGACTTATCACATACTATTCCTGATAGGGCAATTATCGCAATTTCAGTAGTTCCACCGCCTATATCAACAATCATATTACCTTTAGGCTGCATGATATCCACACCAATTCCAATTGCTGCTGCCATGGGTTCATGAATCAGATAAACTTCTTTACCATTTACTCTTTCTGCAGATTCTTTAACCGCACGCATTTCAACCTCTGTGATGCCTGAAGGAATACATATCACCATGCGTAGGGAGGGTGAAAAAAACCGACGGTTTAGGCTAGGAATACTCTTAATCAATCGATTAATCATTTGTTCAGATGCATTAAAGTCGGCAATGACTCCGTCTTTCAAAGGACGAACTGTACGAATATTCTCATGGGTTTTGCCCTGCATCATATTAGCCTCTTGGCCAATTGCTATAACTTTGTTGGTTGTTCGATCAATAGCTACAATAGAAGGACTGTTTACAACCACTTTGTCATTGTGTATGATTAGCGTGTTTGCTGTGCCTAAATCAATAGCGATTTCGTCTGTAAATAATCCCATTTGTAATGAAGTATTTTATAAAATTATGAATTAATGTTTAAAATGACGTATTCCTGTGAAAACCATTGACATTTGATGTTCATCACAATAGGAAATTGAATTTTGATCCTTTATAGATCCGCCCGGTTGAATTACTGCTTTTATTCCTTGCTGATCAGCAATTTCAACACAATCGGGGAAAGGGAAAAAGGCATCGCTTGCCATGACCGCTCCATTCAATTCAAACCCAAAGCTTTTAGCCTTATTGATGGACTGATGTAGAGCGTCAACCCTTGATGTTTGCCCTGTACCTGAGGCGAGTAGTTGTTGGTTTTTAGCTAAAATGATTGTATTGGACTTGGTGTGTTTGCAAATTTTAGAGGCAAATATTAAATCCTCAATTTCTGCAGAGCTTGGTTCAACTTTCGTAACCGTCGTAAGGTCTTCTTTTTTATCGGTCTTGTTGTCTTTATCCTGAACAAGATAGCCATTTAGACAGGTACGAATTGTTTTGGAAGATAAAGAAGTTTCTTTTTGAATGAGAAGGATTCTATTTTTCTTCTGTTTTAATATATCAAGTGCCTTTGCTTCATAGTCAGGAGCGATGACAACCTCACAGAATAGTTCATGGACAGCATTCGCAGTCGCAGAATCCATTGTTTTATTACAAATGAGAACTCCTCCAAAAGCGGAGACTGGATCGGCAGCAAGTGCATCAGTATAGGCTCTAGACAAGTTATCTCTTACTGCAAAACCACAAGCATTATTATGCTTTAAAATTCCAAAAGCAGGATCCCCATCGTAAAACTCTAGCATTAGATTCACAGCAGCATCAATATCTAGAAGATTGTTGTAGGATACAGCTTTTCCATGCACTTGTTCAAGAAATTCATCGAGTGCGCCAAAAAAACGTCCTTGTTGGTGAGGATTTTCACCATAACGAAGAACTTTAGAATCGCCTAAACTTAATTTTAAACGGTCACCTTTAGAGTCAAAATGGTTAAAAATTGCCGCATCATAATGTGATGAGGTATGAAATGCTTTTACTGCAAAATCTTTTCGATTTTCCAGGTCTGGAGAACCTTTAGATGATTTATAAAGCGTTATAAAAGGGGCGTAATCTTCCTTATTTGAAATACAGAATACATCATTAAAATTCTTTGCTGCTGCACGAATCAGTGCAATGCCTCCAATATCAATTTTTTCAATTATTTCACTTTCTGTAGCATTTCCAGCAACAGTTTTTTCAAAAGGATATAGATCAACAATAATCAAGTCTAAGACTGGAATTTCAAATTGGCTTAATTCATCTTGATCACTTTCTAGTTGACTTCGGTTCAGTATTCCTCCAAAAACCTTAGGATGTAAAGTTTTTACTCGTCCTCCAAGAATGGAGGGGTAGCCAGTTAAATCTTCAACAGCATTAACTTCGTACCCCAGGTTGCGGATAAAAGTTTCTGTGCCCCCTGTTGAGTATAGTTCGACACCTCCTTCCACCAAAATATCGATCAAAGGTTCTAGTCCAGTTTTGTCAAAAACAGATATTAGGGCAGTTTTAATTTTCTTATTACTCATAGTGTTGCAGTTGATTCAATTGTTTACCGAAGGCAGAAGATACGAGATTACAGACATTACCCAATAATTTTTCATCTTCTTTTGAAAATGGATCAAGGGTTTTAGAATCGATGTCAATTTGACCAATATTTTTTCCTTCCAAAAAGAGTGGGACAACGAGTTCTGATCGAACATCTACACTGCAAGCAATATAATTATCTTGAGAGGCAACATCTGGGACAACAAAATTTTCATTAGAAAGGGCTACTTGTCCACAAATGCCTTTTCCAAAAGGAATTGAAGTATGTTCTGTGGGGGTTCCGGAATATGCCTTAAGATGAAGCATTTGGCTCTCAAAATCAGAAAAATAAAAACCAACCCAATCATAAGCTTCAAGGGTTTTGTTAAGTAATTCACAAATGGCTGTTAAACCTTCTACAGCTGGTAAATCTTCTGTTTTTAACAGCTCCTTTACTTGCGCTAAAACTTCTTTATATTTAGTTGTAATCATCAAACGCAAAAGTAAGTATTAAATCCCTCAAATTGAGCAATTTGTTTTTAGTTTTCTCCCAAGAAAAACCTCATTAAAACACATTTTTGAGCAGGGTTTGATATTTTTTAGTATTATTTTCAGAATTTTGAAAAAAATATGGAACAGCAGCTTTATATCGATGGAATGACATGCAAGAATTGCACTACAGTAGTGATGGAAAAAATTAATTCCATAGAGGGAGTTTCCAATACTAAAGTGTCTTTAGAAACTGGAAAAGCAACTTTCAATTCAACTCAACAGATACCATTAAGTCAATTAAGTAAGCTTTTGGGAGATCGTTATACGCTTTCAGAAGTTCAAGAAGAATTTACCAAACAGGAACTAACCACAGCAGCAAAGTTAAACGCATTATTTCCTCTTTTTCTGATTTTTGGCTATCTTATTTGTGCAACAATTTTTTTGTCTTACCTCACAAATGCAACGATTGAAAATGCGATGTTGTATTTCATGGGATTATTTTTCATCACGTTTAGCTTTTTTAAATTTCTTGATTACAAGGGTTTTCCAGCCTCATTTTCTCGATATGATCCTATCGCAAAGAGAAGTCCATTGTATGCGAAAATGTATCCTTTTTTGGAAACGGGCCTAGGCATTGCTTTTCTTATGTCTTGGCAACTACCCTTAATTTTATTCTGCACTTTGATTATTTTATCTTTTACTACTTATGGGGTTCTTCAGTCTATTATAAATAAATCTTCTATCGAATGTGCTTGTTTAGGAACTGCTTTAAAATTACCTATGACAGAGGCAACACTTATTGAAAATGGTATTATGATTGTGATGTCCTGCATATTGATTTTAGGTTATTTTTTGTAAAAGTTGTATATTTATGCCATGTCAAAGAAGCGATTTTTAAGCCTGATTCTTGCGTTACTCATTATGAGTACCAGGGTTGGCTTTGCTTTAAATGTTCATTATTGTGGTTACCAAATAGCTAAAATATCTTTGGCTTCCAATCCATCTGACTGTGGAATGGCAATTGAACAAGAAAAAAGACTGCCAGAACATACTAGTTTTTCAAAAACACCTTGTTGTAAAGACCAGACCCTACTTTTTCAAAATTCAGAACCCCAAAAAGTAGAAACAAAATCCAAAGTGGTTATTTTTAGTCTTGAGAATATCCCCCAAGAGAAAGTCTCATCTTCACTTTTTGTTCCTGTTTTAAAGAAAGTGCGATTCTCTAAATGGAGTCCTCCACTAAAACGAAATAACAAAATCTTTTTATTAAATCATTCCTTTGTTTTTTATGGCTAGATGAATTTTTAGCATCACACTAAATCTTTATTCACCATAAAAAATAACCAATGAAACATATTTTATCACTACTATTGAGTGTAACCTGTTTGATGACTATTGCACAGGAGACACTAGATGGAACCATCCTTACCAAAGAAGGTACTCAAGATCTCCCTTTGCCAGGAGCAAGTATTTATTGGTTGGGAACCCAAGAAGGAACAACCTCTGATGAAGAAGGTAAATTTAATTTACCACTTCAAAAATCTATTGATCAATTGATTATAAGTTATATCGGCTTTAAAACTGATACAGTTCAAATTCAGAATAAAAAGAAGATCATTCATTTTTTAATTCCCTCTGAAGCCGAGACTTTGGATGAGGTGACCTTAACTCAAAGGCGAAAAGCGATACAAAAATCTTATCTTGAAGCTCAGAACATAGTAAATGTAAATAGTGCGGAGTTATTAAAGGCGGCGTGTTGCAATCTCTCTGAAAGTTTTGAAACGAACCCTTCTATAGATGTGAATTTTTCTGATGCACTGACCGGTACAAAGCAGATAAAGATGTTAGGACTCACCAGTCCTTACCTGCTTATTACAGAAGAAAATATTCCCATGGTAAGAGGAGCCTCTCAAGCTTATGGTTTAACTTTTACACCCGGAACCTGGATCGAAAGTATACAAATCACGAAAGGTACAGGAAGTGTAGCCAATGGCTTTGAAAGTATTGCAGGTCAAATCAATACTGAAATTAAAAAACCCTTTTCTGATCTGCCTTTGTTTATAAATCTCTTCACCTCTGCGAATGGGAGACAAGAAGTTAATCTTCAAGGAAATAAAAAGTTGAACGATAAGTGGAGCACAGGACTCTTTTTACATGCCAATCAACGGAATCAAGCGATGGATCAAAACGGAGATGCTTTCCTTGACGTACCCTTGGCAGATCAAGTTAATTTTTTAAATCGTTGGCAATATACCAATCCCAATAAAGGGTTGGTGAGTTTTGGATCGTTTCGATGGATGAAAGACAGAAAACAAATTGGAGCTGTGGGCTACAATCCCAGTTTAGATCGAAATTCAAATTCAATTTGGGGGAGTGAAATTAAAACCAATCGAATTGATGCTTCTTTAAAAGTAGGTTATGTTTTTCCTGAAATTACGTATCAAAGTTTTGGTTTTCAATCAGCTTACAGCAGACACGATCAAGAAGCTTATTACGGGCCAAGAGTTTATGAAATTGATCACGAAAGCTTCTATGCCAATTTATTGTTTAATTCTATTATTAGAAACACAAAAAATAAATTTAAAGCGGGGTTAAACGTTACTTTTGATCGTTACTTAGAGACAGTTGACCAGTTCTTTTTTAATCGAACAGACCGATCTTTTGGAGGATTTTTTGAATACAGTTTTGATAATTTAGAGAATTTCAGTTTGGTTGGGGGGCTCCGAGCAGATATTCACAATAACCTAGGAACATTTTTTACCCCTAGAGTTCATCTTCGCTATTTACCTAATCCCAAAACAATTTTGAGGGCCTCAGTAGGTAATGGACGTAAAGCAGCTAATATTTTTGCAGAAAATCAGACTTTATTTGGTACTAATCGTGTGATTTCAATTGTTGAAAATGGAGGATCAATTTATGGTCTTAATCCTGAGAAAGCATGGAATTATGGGGTAAGTATTCGCCAGTTATTTAATTTAGGAAGCGGAAGTGGAGACATTACTGCAGACTATTATATAACTAATTTTATAGATCAGGTGGTTGCTGATTGGGAACAAAAGCATCAAATTTCATTTTACAATTTAGAAGGACCAAGCCGTGCCAATAGCTTTCAATTGTCATTAGATTATTCACTTAGCAAGGCTTTGAGTTTCCGCTTTGCGTATAAAAATTATGATGTCAAGACTACCTATAATTCTGGGTTTTTACAACGGCCCCTACAAGCTCAAAACATATTCTTTGCGAATGTTGGGTGGGAGACTGAACGGAAATCAAATGGTGCTCAATGGCGATGGGATTTGACCTATCATTCCATTGGAGCACAACGACTTGTTGCAACTTCCCGAGATGATAAGGGCTCCTATTCCCCTTCCTATGGACTTTGGAATAGTCAACTTACAAGAGCATTGAAGACTAATTTTGAGATTTATTCTGGAATGGAGAACTTTGGAAATTATAGACAACTCAACCCAATTATTGGCGCAGAAAATCCTTTTGGCGCAGATTTTGATACTAGTCAGGTGTATGCCCCAATTTTTGGACGCATGATTTATGCTGGATTACGCTGGAATTTATAATATTTAAAAAGTAAAGATGAAAAAATTAATTATAATCTTGATGATTACGCTTCCCTTAGGAGTTAAGGGGCAAGAAAAATTGAATAAAAACACTAAAGCTTCTTTTGAAGTTAGTGGTAACTGCGAAATGTGTAAAAAAAGAATAGAAAAAGCAGCCCTATCAGTAAAAGGAGTAAAAATGGCAAATTGGGACATCCCTACCAACATTATTTCTGTGATTCACAATCCCGAAAAAGCACCAATTCAAACTGTTCATGAGGCAATAGCGACTGTAGGTCACGACACTTCTTTGTCGAAAGCTGATTCCGAAGTTTACGATAAACTTCCAATGTGTTGTTTGTATGACAGGGATAAGATAGAATGATTTAAAAAGGCGGTTTGTTAAAAACCGCCTTTTAATTTTTAGCCAATTTTACCATTCACTAGAGCAACAACTCCACCTAGAACAGCGGACATTATTCCTCCTAAAATTATTTCTTCAATTAAATCCCTTACATTGAGTTCTGAATTCATAAAGAAATACCAGCAAAGGGAAAATAAAATTCCAATTATTAAACCAGCATTAAAACCAGTTTTAAAACTTGAAATTTGAGCTAGCTTACAAAAAACGTAAGAAAAAATAAATGAGTAGAATAGACACCCTAGAAAAATAAACAACATAGATTCTTCTCCTGTAGATTTATCAGCAAAAAGAATTCCATAAGCAAGCCATCCTAAGAGAAAGTAAACAACTGCTCCGATAATACCTGAAAGTAAGATTTTTTCAAACATGATATAAAAGATTTGGTTTATCTAAAGTTACTAATTTTAAATTAAATCAAAAAAGGCTGTCTCTTAGAGACAGCCTTTATAACTTAATAGTAATGATAATTTACATCATTCCAGGCATTCCACCGCCACCCATTGGAGGGGGAGCAGGAGTATCTTCCTTAATGTCAATAAGTGCACATTCTGTGGTAAGAATCATACCCGAAACTGAAGCAGCATTTTCAAGTGCAACACGAGTTACCTTTTTTGGATCAATGATCCCTGCTTTAAGCATATCTACATAAGTACCTTCTTTAGCATTGTAGCCAAAATTATCTTGACCTTCATCAACTTTAGATACCACAACAGAACCTTCTTCTCCAGAATTTTCTACAATTGTTCTTAAAGGTGATTCGACAGCTTTATTGATAATTTGAATTCCAGTGGCTTCATCTGCATTTTCAGATTCGAGTTCACTAAGAACTTTCTTTGCATTGAGAAGTGCAACTCCACCTCCAGCAACAATACCTTCTTCAACAGCAGCACGAGTAGCATGAAGTGCATCATCTACACGGTCTTTCTTTTCTTTCATCTCAACTTCAGAAGGAGCACCTACGTAAAGCACAGCAACACCACCCGAAAGTTTTGCAAGACGTTCTTGAAGTTTTTCTTTGTCGTAATCAGAAGTTGTTGATTCAATTTGAGCTTTAATTTGGTTTACCCTAGCCTGAATATCTTCTCCTGAACCATTTCCATTGACAACTGTAGTATTGTCTTTGTCGATAGTTACTTTTTCAGCAGTACCCAACATTTCAATAGTAGTGTTTTCAAGAGTGAATCCTCGCTCTTCAGAAATAACAGTTCCTACAGTTAGTATTGCAATATCCTCTAGCATTGCTTTTCTTCTATCTCCAAAACCTGGAGCTTTTACCGCAGCGATTTTTAAGGCTCCTCTAAGTTTGTTTACCACTAAAGTGGCAAGAGCTTCTCCATCAACATCTTCTGCTATAACAATTAGGGGCTTGCCTGTTTGAGCTACTGGCTCAAGAACAGGAAGTAAGTCCTTCATTGTAGAGATTTTTTTGTCATACAATAAAATGTAGGGAGTTTCTAAGTCTGCCTCCATTTTTTCAGAATCCGTCACAAAATAGGGAGAAAGGTATCCGCGATCGAACTGCATTCCTTCTACCACGTCTACATAAGTATCCGTTCCTTTAGCTTCTTCTACTGTAATTACACCTTCTTTTCCAACTTTTTCAAAAGCCTCAGTGATAAGACCTCCGATAGTAGAATCATTGTTTGCCGATATACTTGCAACTTGATTAATCTTTTCTGAAGAGTCACCTACAGCTTCTGCGTGATTTCCTAAAGTTTCAACAATAGCTTCAACAGCTTTGTCGATACCTCTTTTGAGGTCTAGAGGGTTAGCACCTGCTGCGACGTTTTTTAAACCTTCTTTTACGATAGCCTGTGCAAGTATAGTAGCGGTAGTGGTTCCGTCTCCTGCAAGGTCATTTGTTTTAGAAGCAACTTCTTTAACCATTTGAGCACCCATATTTTCTAGTGCATCTTCCAGTTCAATTTCTTTAGCTACTGTTACTCCATCTTTTGTTACTTGAGGAGCTCCAAAAGCTTTTCCTATGATTACGTTTCTTCCCTTAGGTCCTAATGTAACCTTTACTGCATTGGCAAGCGCATCAACACCACGTTTGATTCCATCTCTTGCATCAATATCAAATTCTATTTTTTTTGCCATTGTATTTTAATTTAAAATGATTTAAACAATTGCTAGTAAGTCACTTTCTTTCATGATTAGGTAATCTTTACCTTCATGCTGAAGTTCAGTACCGGCATATTTACCGTATAAAACACTATCCCCTACAGCAACTGTAATCGGATGTTCTTTGGTTCCAGTACCCACAGCAACTACTGTTCCTTTTTGAGGTTTTTCTTTCGCTGTATCCGGAATTATAATTCCAGAAGAAGTTTTGGTCTCTGCAGCAGCAGGTTCTATCAGAACTCTATCTGCTAAGGGCTTAATACTTAATTTACTCATGATTTATTCTTGTTTGGATCTTATTTTTCAGAAATCGTGCCACACGAAAATGATATGACAACTTGCACTGTATAATGTCAGCATGTCAGTTTGTAACGATAAAAAATTGTACTGTTAATTATTTTCTGAGGACAGATCTACAGGGATTTCAGGAATTTCTTCTGGTATTACCTGTTGAGCCTCAGGGATAGTTTCTGGTATCGTTTGTTCAGTACCCTCTTGAAGTAATTTTGAATCTTGAGAACTACTTCCGGGAGATAGGCTCACATTAGATATTAAAATTAAGACCAATAATAGACTAGCAAGTATCCATGTGCTCCTGTCAAGGAAATCAGAAGTTTTTTGAACACCTCCTACTTGTTGCGATCCCCCTCCGAAAGAAGAAGAAAGTCCACCACCTTTAGGGTTTTGAACCATGACAACTAAAACGAGTAAGAAACATACCACGATGATAAGGGCGATAAAAATGGAAAATGTACTCATGGGTCTTTTATTTCAGTTTTTGTAAACGTTTAATTTCTTTAATTTGGTCTGCAAAGAAACTATTTTTTTCTGGATATTTCAAACTCAAAATTTGATAGGCTTGAAGTGCATTCTCAAATTTCTTTTGTTTGACAAATACCTTAGCAAGAGTTTCAGTCATAAGTTCATCAGTTGAAGCTAAACTTTTTATACTCAAATCGTCCATGACTGTTTTTTGTTTTTGGGGTTTAATCCGTTTTTTCTTTTCCAAAAATTTGTCAAAAAGTTCAAACTTTTCATCAATTTGGTTATGTTGTTCGGGACTTTGATTTCTTCTCAAATAGGTAACCCATTCTGTAAAGGGAAGTTCTTTGGAGATCTTTTTGTGATTTTCAGTTTTTCTTTCTCTGGGTTGTTTTTCTTTTTTAGTCTTCTTTTTTGAGGTTTTAGTTTTTATTATTTCTTGTTTTACTTCTTGCTTTGGGGTTTCTTTTTTAGCAACAGTTTTAGAAGTATTAATTTCAGGAGTTTCTAGAAATTCGTAAAGTAAATGCCGATCATAAGTAGCAATAGCAGTGTGGGACAACATTTGATCGAACTTCTTTGGAGAATGATGTTCAATACTTTTAAGAAAATAAGGCTGAACCAGATGAAAGTGTGGATATTTTTTGACGATTTCATCAAGAATATTATGATGTTCCTGCTTTGAAGCATCAAAACCATCTAAGAAAGACATTAACTGTAAAGCATTATTGATTACCATTTTGCCAGGGTGTCGTTAAAAATATCTTGGGTTATTCGGTCAAAAATTTCTTTATGCGCAGCATCTTTCACATCAAATACTTGAAGTTCAGCAGGAAAGTCATAAAAAAACGAATATGTTCTGGAAAAGTTATCATCCTCTAATTTTGTGTTTATAAAGCGAAAGGCAACAGACATTTTTAGTCGATTCTGAGCAGCAGTAATCTGTGCTGTTGCTGACATGGGGGTTACGCTATATTCTTTAATTTCACCCTCATAGATAAGTTGTCCGTCAGCTGTAACCAAGTCCAAGTTGGTTTGATTCATAATAAGGTCTTGAAGTGCAATCGTAAATTCGTTATCCAATCCGGGTTCAACGGTAGATCCAGGTTTATTTCCTGCCTGATTTTCGAAAAAGTTAACCTGAAAGGTTGTTACACCTGGAGGGATTGAAGCCCCTGTGAAGGAATAAATTCCACATCCTTCTAAAGACAACATGCTCAGAATAAGCATGTAAGTAAAAAGTTTAGTTTGTCTCAACTTCATGGAGGTCATATTGCTTAATTTTTCTATATAAAGTTCTCTCTGAAATCCCTAATTCTTTTGCAGCCAGCTTGCGTTTACCACTGCACCTTATCAAAGCTTGCTTTATCATTTCTAATTCTTTTGCCTGAAGTGAAAGTGGTTCTTCCTCCTCAATAGTTTCAGCATAGGCGTATTTGTCTACATTTTCTGCTGGGGAAATTTGAGGAACTTTTGGCTCTAAGGTTGCAATATTTAATGGTTCCCTATCAGTTTCAGGAATGTCTTGAGATTCTTTTCCATAAATCTTGTCGATTAGTCCTTGGTTTTTTTCCTGTACACTCTCCGATACTCCATTGTTCATTAAGTCTAAGGTTAATTTTTTAAGATCATTTAAATCATTCTTCATGTCAAAAAGAACTTTGTATAAAATTTCTCTTTCTGAAGAGAAATCACTGTCCTTTTCTTTTTTACCGATTAGGGCTGGCAACTGTTTGCCTCGGTCTGGTAAGTACGATCTGATTGCAGCAGCATTAATTTTTCTTTCTTGTTCTAGAACAGATAGTTGTTCTGCTACATTGCGAAGCTGGCGTATGTTACCACTCCATCGATATTCTTTTAATAAAGCTTGAGCATGTTCATCCAATTGCAATGGAGGCATGTGGTATTTTTGAGCAAAGTCAGAGGCAAATTTCCTAAAAAGAAGCACGATATCTTCTTTTCGGTCGCGAAGAGGAGGAAGTGTTATCTCTACTGTACTGAGTCGATAGTATAAATCTTCTCGGAACTTCCCTTTTTCTATGGCTTCCATCATGTTGACATTAGTAGCGGCAACAATTCGTGCATTGGTTTGTTGAACTTTTGAAGATCCAACTTTAATAAATTCGCCTGTTTCTAAAACACGCAGTAAGCGAACTTGAGTTGGCAAGGGTAGCTCACCCACTTCATCAAGAAAAATAGTTCCTCCATCAGCAACCTCAAAGTAACCCGAACGTGTTTGCGTGGCACCAGTAAAGGCTCCTTTTTCATGACCAAACAATTCACTATCAATAGTTCCTTCTGGAATAGCTCCACAGTTTACGGCGATATATTTAGAGTGTTTTCGATGTGAATACTGATGAATGATTTTGGGAATATTTTCCTTTCCCACTCCACTTTCACCTATGACTAGCACTGAAATATCGGTTCCTGAGACACGCATTGCTTTTTCCAGTGCTCTGTTTAAGCCAGTATTATTTCCTATTATTCCGAAACGTTGTTTTATGCTTTGCAGTGAATCCATATTATACTCTATTTGAAAGTTCGATCGCTTCACCTAGCAATGTTGCAGAAGTACAATCATTAATTTTCACCTCTACAAAATCACCCACTTTAAATTCTTTTTTGGGGAATACAGCTACTGTATTCTGGGTTGTTCTTCCACTCCAATGATCTTGGGACCGTTTAGATTCTTTTTCAACAAGAACACAGACTGTTTGTCCAAGAAAAGCCTCAGTTCGAATTCGGCTGTGTTGCTGTTGTTTTTCAATAATTTGACTTAACCGCTTTTTTTTAGTTTCCTCAGGTACGTTGTCTTCAATTTTTCGAGCAGCTAATGTCCCTGGCCTCTCCGAATAAGCGAACATAAATCCAAAATCATATTGGACGTAATCCATTAAATCCAAAGTGTCTTGATGATCTTGGTCTGTTTCAGTAGGAAATCCCGCAATCATGTCATGAGAAATTCCACAGTCAGGTATCAGTTTACGAATATTATCGATAAGTTGTATATATTCTTCTCGTGTATGCTGACGGTTCATTTTCTTTAAAATTGCATTGCTTCCTGATTGAACAGGAAGATGAATATAATTGCAAATGTTGGAGAACCTCTGCATGACTTTTAATACTCCTAAAGACATATCTTGAGGATTTGAAGTCGAAAATCGAATCCTTATTTTTGGTTGCGCTTCTGCAACAAGGGTTAAAAGATTTTCAAAGCGAAGTGCAGTTTTTTGTTGGAGCGGAGATGCCTTAACAAAGTCTTTTTTAAGTCCTCCTCCATACCAAAGGTAGCTATCAACGTTTTGACCTAACAGAGTAATTTCTTTATATCCTTTATCTGCTAAATCACTGATTTCCTCAAGAATACTTTTTGGATCTCTACTACGTTCTCTTCCTCTGGTAAAGGGAACGACACAAAAAGTACACATATTATCACAGCCCCTTGTAATTGAAACGAATGCAGAAACTCCATTTGAATTCAGTCGGATGGGAGCGATATCACCATAGGTTTCCTCTTTGGATAATAGGACGTTAACAGCTTCTCTTTCTTGAGCGACCTCTTGAAGAAGGTTAGGGATGTCTTTGTAAGCATCTGGACCAACGACTAAATCAACAATTTTTTCTTCCTCTAAAAACTGATGTTTGAGTCGTTCGGCCATGCAACCTAAGACTCCAACAGTCATTTTAGAATTATCTTTTTTGATGGAATTGAAGTATTCCAAACGTTTTCTTACGGTTTGCTCTGCCTTTTCTCTTATGGAACAGGTATTGACCAATACCAATGATGCCTCCTGAAGATGCTCGGTAATTTGATAGCCTTCATCGGTTAGAATAGAAGCTACAACCTCACTGTCGGCAAAGTTCATTTGGCATCCGTAACTTTCTATATATACAGATTTTGTAGAGGTGTTTTTAGGTGTATTAACTTGATTACCAAGTACTTCACCATTATATTCATTTGGATTTTTATGAGTATAACTTTGAGTATAACTCTCGTTTTCTGTAATTTGTATATTTTCTAACTCGTTGTTATTCAATGTTTAATGTTTTTTACTCAAAATAGATGAGTATAATTTCAAATTAAATTATTTTTCATTTTTAAGTTGTATTCATCAATGAGTATAACTCTAATAATAATCTTACAAAAATAACACAATTTTTAACAACAAGACAAAATGTCAGTTTTTAAAAAAAATGGGGAATAACATTTCTGCTACTCCCCAATGTAAGGATGGTGTTGGTTGTTATTGATGGTATAAAATCAAATCTTAACCTATCACAAAAGAATGTGTGGGAAACAATGTGGGAGTAATAAGTTAAGTGGTTAAATAATACTGAATATATCAAAA